>CALHKJ010000451.1 GCA_938033975.1 uncultured Saprospiraceae bacterium
CCAATTTAAATTTGAATTCTCAGTCCAATCAACAAAGAGGCTATCATTTATTCTTATAGCATTAGGCGGTGTGATAGATTCTGGGTTATCCAGAACCGAGGGTTGGTTGCCTGCTAGACTTCTTTCATGCCCAGCCTTTTGAGAAAGGCAGGCAGAGAGGAATAACAAGGGTATTATAATATATAGTACTCTTGACATTGGGTTGTTAATCATTCAGATACACAAATTAAGATATATAGACCAGCTATCTAAAAACTAGTAGTAAAATTTAACGAAATAATTAAATGCATCGAGGATAAAGCACTATGTTAAGTACATATGTAAGGTACATATATGCATAAGGTTCTTTTGGCCGCTATTTTGTGTGTAAACGGATACTTAGCCTAACTCCTACTAGGATTATTTTTTCATCAGAATAGGCATGATCCATGTCTAAACGATATGGCTTCATTTCTATAAATGGCGAAAGCATTAAGCTTAAAGCATTTATTTCAACTAGCTTAAAACCGAGGCTAAATGCGCCAGTAAGAAAAACTTTATTGAATTCTTGGTTCAATCTAAGTACTGGACTTTCGCGCAAGGAATAGTTTATGTTGAATGAGAATTGAGGATAGATACTTGTAAAACCTAAATCAAGGGTGGATCCTATACCCAATGGAACATAGATAAAAGTATTTTCGACCAATCCATTTTCATTAAAACCAATATCTCTAAACCCTCCATTTTGTCCTTGACTCCCAAACATAGGGGCATTAACCGGTTTGTACCTGTATGATGACAAACCGACACCACTAATCAGTTGTATGCTTTCACTAAGCGTGTAATGAACTTGTAAAGAAGCAGCAGTTGCGGTTCTTGCTTCATAGCCAAAATCAGGGAAAAATCCAGTTGAACTGATGGTGGTTTCTCCAACTCCATTTGTTGCCATAACGGAAACACCTAATTCGTAGGTCAATTTCTGAGCAGAACTTGTGAAGGAAAGAAAGAAGAAAAAGAAAGAAATTAGGTATTTCATTTGGAAACTTTGTTCTATAAAGAAATAATCCGACTGAGTAAAGTTAATATCAAATGCAAAACAATTAAAGTCTACAATGAATAATATAAAACTTTAGATAAGCAATTGTATTAGCTTCTAGGGAAAAACTATTTCAAGCCGAACAAATACTACTAATCAAACGTTATAAAATTGAAATCAAGTTTAAATTATATTTAAAACCAGGCTCATGAAAGATGAAACAATATTTTTTGCCGTATCAGAAATTAAAGTGAATACAGCTGTACATCTTCTCAAAGAAGCTGGCATTCATGCTCATATCATCAACAAAATGGATTCAGCTCACGCAAACCTATTTGGAGAAATTCAAATAATTGTTGCCAAAGAAGATGAAGCGAAAGCAAAGGAGTTATTAAAGGAAGCTGAAATTCTTTAGTAACAAATTGTTGGAGTTTTATTGTCAATGAATTTCTTTGTATACCTTTAAATGAAAGTAACATCATTTAAAACCTACACAAGAATAGTTGATAAAATTCCATGAATCAATTTAAAAAAACACTTGCCCTTTTTCTTCCTGGCATCTTCTTATTGGGTTTTAACATTGGAACTGGTAGTGTAACATCAATGGCGAAAGCTGGTGCTACCTATGGCATGTCTTTGTTATGGACTATTATTGCTTCTTGTTTTGCTACCTACTACATGATCAATCTCTATAGTCGCTATACGATGGTTACAGGAGAGACTGCTCTTTACGCTTTTAAAAAACACATTCATCCAGCCATAGGCATATTTTTTATTGTTGCACTTACTACTGGAGTGATGGGTTCTGTGATGGGAGTAATGGGAATCGTGGCTGACATTTCACATGTATGGTCAAAGTCATTTATTGAAGGTGGAATTTCGCCTATCTATTTTGCCGCTTTTTTCTGCGGACTGGTTTATTTCATTTTTTGGAATGGAGAAACTCAATTTTTTGAAAGAGCATTGGCCTTAATAGTAGCATTGATGTCCATTTGTTTTCTGGCCAACTTTTTCATTTTGATGCCTCCTCCATCAGAGATTATCAATGGCCTGATTCCAAATGTTCCAGAGGTTTCAGAAACGGAAAGTAAGGGGCCTTTTCTTATCATTGCATCCTTGGTGGGAACCACTGTCTTTTCTGGACTATTCATCATAAGAACCACTCTGGTAAAAGAAGCGGGTTGGGGAATTGAGGATGAACAAAAACAAAGACGAGATGCTATTGTTTCTGTTGTATTAATGTTCATCATAAGCATGTCCATCATGGCAGCTGCGGCAGGTACACTCTATCCTGAAAAATTAGGACTTACCAAGGCCTCCCAAATGATTGAACTTCTTGAACCACTTTCAGGCAAGTTAGCTGCCTCAATATTTGCTATAGGGATTATTGCAGCAGGAGTTTCATCACAATTTCCGAATGTATTGATGTTACCTTGGTTGCTTTGCGACTATAATCAATCACCAAGAAATATGAAATTGAGCAAGTACCGAATTATGGTGTTTTTCATTTCACTCTTAGGGCTTGTGGTCCCAATCTTCCACGCGCGACCTGTTTTGGTAATGATCATATCACAAGCATTAAATTCGATCATTCTGCCAATGACTGTTGCTTGTATCTTATACCTTGGCAATCGAAAAGACCTCATGCTAGCATATCGTTTTTCTACTTTCCATAATATCATTCTATTTTTGATTTTAGCCTTTTCCATTTTCACTTCTGTGATTGGTATTAAAGGAGTGGCTCAGTTAATTATGTAATCATGAGTTTAGAAAATAAGACAAAGTCATTACAACTTGAACAAACTTGGAGGTGGTTTGGACCGCAAGATCCAGTTACGCTTCCGCAAATATCTATGGCAGGTGCAACAGGAATTGTTACTGCACTTCACCACATTTCCAATGGAGAAATCTGGTCTATTGATGAAATCATGAAGCGCAAAAAAGAAATTGAAGCTGCTAATCTCACTTGGTCTGTTGTTGAAAGTGTACCCATACATGAAGACATAAAAAAACATGTAGGATCGTTTGAGAAATATATCGAAAACTACAAGCATACAATCAGCAATTTAGGCCAATGTGGAATTGATACCGTTTGCTACAACTTTATGCCTGTTTTAGATTGGACTCGAACTGATCTTTCTTATAGCTGTAAAGATGGTTCGAAAGCTCTAAGATTTGATCTAACAGCATTTGCTGCCTTCGATCTTTATATATTGAAAAGAGAAGCCGCTAATCATGAATACACAAAATCACAGAAAGAAAAAGCCAAGTTATATTTTCAGAACTTAACCGAGCACGATAAAAAAACACTGAGTAATAATATCATCGCTGGATTACCCGGCTCTGAAGAAGTATATACTATAGATGAGTTTCGTAAATTTTTAGATAGCTATAATGAAATTAATGCAGAGCAATTAAAGAAAAATCTCATTTACTTTTTAAAAGAGATCATACCAATTGCAGAAAAGGCAGGCGTAAGCATGTGCATTCATCCTGACGATCCACCCTTCCCTATTCTTGGCTTGCCTAGAGTTGTGAGTACAGAAAAGGATATTCTTGAAATATATAAAGCAGTCGATAGTCCAAGCAATGGCCTGACCTTTTGCACAGGCTCATTTGGTGTAAGAGAGGATAACGATCTTGTTGGAATGATTGAGCGACTTGGAGATAGAATTAATTTTGTGCACTTGCGATCTACCAAAAGAGATAATGAGGGGAATTTTCATGAGGCCAATCATTTAGATGGAGATGTCGATATGTATGCCGTGATGAAAGCTCTAATTGAGTTGCAAGCAGATCGAACTAAAAAAGAAGCTAAAGATATTCGCTTGCCATTTAGGCCTGACCATGGTCATCAAATGTTGGGAGATCTAAACACAAAATCAAATCCAGGATACTCTGCAATTGGTAGATTGAGAGGATTGGCAGAATTGAGAGGCCTTGAGCTGGGAATAAGAAAATCAATGTAGCTTTAGTATCTAGACGCCACTGAATGCACTAAAGCCACCATCCACAGGAATTACAATACCCGTTACAAATCTTGAAGCTTCAGAGCACAGATAGTGAATTGCACCATTTAGCTCATCTGCATTCCCAAATCGACCCATTGGTGTATTTTTGATAATGGTATTTCCCCTTTCGGTAAATGTGCCATCGTCTTTGGTCAACAAGGCTTTATTTTGTTTGCCAATAAAAAACCCCGGAGCAATAGCATTTACTCGCATACCGTCACCATATTTTTGAGCCAACTCTACAGACATCCATTTTGTGAAATTATCTATGGCTGCTTTGGACGCAGAATAACCCATGATCCTTGTTATTGCTCTTTCTGCAGCCATAGAACTTATATTGATAATTGAGCCATTATTATGCTTAGCCATCTCTTTCCCGAATACCATTGAAGGGATAATGCTACCAAACAAATTGAGATCAATAACCTGCTTGAATTGCTCTATATCCACATCAAAAACAGATTGGTCTGGACTGATGGTTGCACCAGGTTTATTTCCACCTGCTGCATTGATGAGCACGTCAATTTTATCAAATCCATCATTTACCTTTATTGCGACCTCTTTTAAGCTTTGCTCCTCAACTACATCACAGAGGTATCCACTAACCTTATCACTGATTTTGCTAAAATCTTTCACAGCAAGATTGAGTGCTTCTTCTTTATAGTGAAGTAAAATAACTGTGGCCCCATTTTCCAAAAGGTATTTTGCTATACTACCTCCTAGTACACCACAGCCACCTGTAAGTACAATTGTTTTATTTTCTAAATTAAATAGCTTCATTCTTTGATTTTAGCTTTAAGCAAATTTACTTTGGAGGATAGCAAAGCAATATTTTAGAATTTTGAGATGATTTAAAAGTGAGTTCTGAAATAGCTGCCGAAATAAAAATTTTATCACCTTGGCTATATTTGATTTCCTCTCCATTACAAATCAAATTCCCTTCACCAGAATAAATAACTACAACATAAAAACATGAATTACCTATAATGGTATGGCTGCCATTTAATATTAGTTCACTCAACCCAAAGCAATTTGTATGCTTTTCATTGAACAAGGTTCTCAAACTATGTTCTGATGATTCATCCAAAATTTCTGGGGTGATCTTCCAATTTTCAAATACTTCTTGCTCTGAAAAATTATCATAATGAAAACAATCTAGCATTGTTTCTTCCCCTACTCCTTGATGGATTAGCTCAGGGCCAATCACTAGACCCTTCGGTGTTATCTTCTCCACCCTCATGGTATAATCTGTTGGCTCTTGTACTTCCATAAGAAAACATCC
>CALHKJ010000452.1 GCA_938033975.1 uncultured Saprospiraceae bacterium
TTATATTACAATTAGGATCGATTTTCCAATGTTTCAGAATTCTTGGTCTTCTCTAAGGAAGAATCAGAGCTTTTTAATCAATTTTAATTAGTTTTTGTCATAATTTCTCCGAATGATAAATTATCAACCAAAAGTCTCCAATTCGGAGACAAGCATATTTTCAGTTATGTCAGCGTTGTCTAATAAATGTAATGCTATTAACCTGGGTCAAGGCTTTCCAAACTTCGATTGCTCCAAAGAACTAAAAGACTTGATAAGTCAATACATTGGTAAAGGAAAGAATCAATACTGTCCAATGCCTGGATTGATGGAACTGAGAACAGTTTTGGCAAACAAAGTTCATAGCTTATACAATCAGTCTTTCGATCCTTCAAAAGAAATTACAATCACAGCTGGAGCCACTCAAGCTCTTTTTACAGCAATTAGTGCATTTATTTCACAAGGAGATGAGGTAATCATTTTTGAGCCAGCCTATGATTCCTATAGGCCGTCTGTTGAAATCGCGGGAGGCGAAGTGCGCCCAATTACCCTCAAAGCACCTGATTATGCAATAGATTGGAATGAGTTTAAGAAGGCTATCAATTCTAAAACCAAAATGGTTATCCTCAACACACCTCAAAACCCAATCGGAAAAGTCATGTCTGATGAAGAAATGAAAATGCTTTCTTCTATTCTTACTGGAACAAATATTATCCTATTAAGTGATGAAGTTTATGAACATTTAGTCTATGATAACATGAAGCATCATAGTGCCTTATCGTATCCAGACCTAAGGGAAAGAACAATTGCTGTATACTCCTTCGGAAAAACATTTCACAGCACAGGCTGGAAAATGGGATATTGTGTTGCTGACGAAAACCTAATGAAAGAATTTAGAAACATCCATCAATGGAATGTCTATTCAGTCAATTCATTTCTACAATATGCCTTAGCTGATTACCTAAAGGAGCCCAATCATTATTTAGACCTTCCCAAATTCTATCAAGAGAAAAGAGATTTTTTTAATCAAAAAATGGCGGGCTCAAAATTGAAAGTAATTCCTTCCAAAGGAACATACTTTCAATTAATTGATTACTCAGCTGTATCCAATGCTTCAGATAGAGAGTTTGCAAATTGGATGTGTGAAACGCATGGCGTAGCCTCCATCCCACTTTCTCCATTCTACACCGAAGGTAGCAATGACAAAGTTGTAAGACTTTGCTTTGCAAAAACAACAGACATCCTAGAACAAGCAGCTCTAAAACTCAAAAAAATCTAGCAGTCTTTCGTCTTAAATCTTTCGTCTTAAGTCTTTCGTCTTAGGTCATTCATCTTGGGTCTTAAGACTAAGACTTAAATCTCAAATTATGAAACAACAGGTCCAGCTTGTTGCAATGACATATCAGCCTTTGATTCAAAGTTTTTGAAATTTTCCCTGAATAGACCAGCTAATTTTTCAGCCATAGCATCGTAATCCTTTCCATTACGCCATGTATCTCTTGGATTAAGAATAGCATTCGGAACATCAGGACATTCTTGTGGAACATTTAATCTAAATAAATTATCGTCATTGTATTCAACCTTATTAAGATCTCCATTCAATGCAGCCTTAATCATTGCCCTTGTAAAACTCAATTCGATTCTGCTGCCCTCTCCATACTTTCCGCCAGTCCAACCTGTGTTGATTAGCCAAACATTTATTTTACCATCACCGGTCACAACGCCTTCTTCTAATTTTTTACCTAGCAACTCGGCATATGCAGTTGGATGAAGTGGCAAAAATGGCGCACCAAAACAAGATGAGAAGGTAGCTTGTGGTTCTGTTATCCCTTCTTCTGTTCCTGCAATTTTTGCAGTGTATCCACTTAAGAAGTGATACATCGCTTGCTCTTTAGTCAATTTTGAAATCGGAGGCAATACACCAAATGCATCACAGGTCAAAAAGAAAATATTTTTAGGTACATCTCCACGAGAATTGTACATAATATTATCAATATGATAAATCGGGTAGCTTACTCTTGTATTCTGAGTAATGCTTATGTCTTCATAATTTGGTGTTACCTCATCTTGTTTAAAACCAATATTTTCCAACATAGCTCCAAACTTGATTGCCTTATAAATTTGTGGCTCCTTAGATTCAGAAAGGTCAATAGTTTTGGCATAACAACCCCCTTCAAGATTATAAATGTTTGAAGTTGACCAACCATGTTCATCATCTCCAATTAATCTTCTATCAGGATCATTTGATAAAGTTGTTTTACCAGTACCACTCAAACCAAAGAACAATGCTGTATCACTTTTGGCTCCAACATTTGCACTGCAGTGCATACTCAAAACATTTCTAACTTTTGGAAGTACAAAGTTTAATACTGAAAATATTCCTTTTTTAATTTCACCTGTATAAGCAGTTCCACCTATTAGGATGGTCTTTTCTGTAAAGTTGATAATTGAAAAATTCTCTTGTCTTGTTCCATGTAGTTTAGGATCTGCCTTCACGCCTGGAAATGCTAAAATTTTCCAGTCTGCTTTGAATGTCTTCAATTCTTCTTCAGACAATCTCAGAAACATATTGTGAGCAAATAAATTTTGCCAAGGATACTCAGTATAAACATCAATGAACAATCTATACTTATTACTAGCACAAGCATATGATTCTCGTGCATAGATTTCATCCAAGCCTGCGATATAATTTTCAAATTTTTTGTATAAATCCTTATAAGTATCTGGACTGATAGGGATATTGATATCTCCCCAATCTACATCATCTCTTGTAATATTATCATCGACAATATATCTGTCTTTTGGAGATCTACCAGTAAACTTACCGGTGTTTACGACCAATGCTCCATTGCTACTAAGTTTACCTTGTTGCAATTCTATGGTTCTTTGCACTAGTGCCGCTGGAACCAAGTTTTGTTTAATATTTGGATGTTTCAATTTGAATATCTATTTGGTTAAGTAATTGAGCGCAAATTTATAAAATCCTAATATATATTAGCTAAGGTTGAGCAACTAGCAAATGTTATTGGTTTTTATACACTAAGAGAACCGTTTGGCTTCCATTCTAGATTTTTTACAAGCCAAAATGAGTCGTACGACTATATTTTTATACCCAAACTTATGAAAGCATAATTATAAAATGCTAGAGCTATTTAGTTTCTTTGGTTTCACAAACTGAAAGAGATGAAAGAAATGCCAAAATGGAGATTATACCTTGGATGGGCCTTGTCAATTTTCGTATGCTTAGGCATCGCAGCCAGTGGTACAGCCAAATTATTAAAAGCTCAAGAATTGGTTGATAGTCTAGCCAAAATCAATCTACAAGACTATATTGTCACTATTGGCGTGATAGAACTTTTATGTGTAGCTCTTTACCTTATACCAAAAACAAGTAACATCGGTTTCTTTCTTTTATGTAGCTACATCGGCGGAATCATTGCCTCCGAATTAGCAATGGGCTTTGGACCAGGTATCGGTATCATGTTGGCTGTTCTGCTCTATGTCGGGACCATGCTTAGAAAACCTGAGTTATCTGGATTAGGGATTTAGTACATCAGATCTCGCTCCTTCCACATTATATTTGCATTCACCCACACGTCATTCGCCTCCAAGAGGTTTTAACCTCTTGTTCTGTTTGTAAACCCTATCTGCTTTCTGCCACTTTGCTTTTTAATCTTTTTATTGGTCTGAATTAATTTTTTCATGTATTCAAACAATACACGAATTTCAGAATTTTGATCTTCTAGCTGTTCTTCTATTCTGTTCACTTTCAAGACCATGTCTTTCTGACTCAACAGTAGTTTCCGCATCCGTGTAAATAAGCGAATAATTTGAATGTTCACATTTATGGCTCTTTCACCATTGATAACACTAGACAATTGTGCTACTCCTTGTTCAGTAAATGCCATTGGTATATAACGTGATCCTCCCCAACTTGAGGTGCCAATTTGGCACCTCAAGTTGTCTAGTTCCTCCTTTTAAAACACATCTGCCTCCAAGGGTTTCTAAACCCAATGTTTAACTTTTTTGCTCACCCAAGATCATACCCACCCAGTGCGAAATAAGCTTCAACAAGGTGTATAAGCTACTTGCTAACCCGCACCGTCTTTCAACTTTCGTCTTTAATCTTCAATCTATCTTCTTAAAAGAAACAGCATCCCTAAGTGCAGATTCGATATCTAGTTTCCATGCATGCACAGTTTCTTCGCTTGCCTCAAAAATATTTGCGGAAGCATCAATGACATCTTGATAATATGAATGGACACTTTTAATATCAAAATAAACTCTGCCTGTCCGGCGCATCAACAAATCAAGAGGATGGATCACCCCTTCATTTTCTACACAATAACGCAACTCAGCAATCAACAGTGCTTTTTCCTTATTTAGTTCTTCAGACAACTTTACCTCATCAAAAATTTGCTTTGCATCTTTCCCATAAGTACTTATCAAATACCAAGAATAATATGCATCCAAACCAATCTCGAGAATATCTTTTTCGAATCTAGACACAAAATATTGAACCTCATCATAGTCCAAAAATGCCTTGCGGGTCAATTTGATTTCGTCAGTTGTGCAGCTCGCATCAGAGAAAACCTCCAGCTCATCAGCTACTATATCAACAATTCTTTGTGCCATCTTGCGATAACCTGTCAGCTTACCTCCCGCAATTGAAATCAATCCTGTTGGTGAAGTAAAAATTTCATCTTTCCTTGACAACTCGGTGGGCGACTTTCCTTCCTGATGGATTAATGGACGAAGACCCGCCCAGGTGGACTCAACATCACTGATACTTAATGCTGGTATATCAAAGAAATGATTTACAGCATCCAGTATATAACGAACATCCTCATTTTTGGCGAGTACTCTATCCAAGTCTTCATGATAAGTTGTATCAGTTGTGCCTACATAAGTAATGCGACCGCGAGGAATTGCAAAAATCATTCGCCCTTTAAAATCATCAAAGTAAACAGATTGATTGAGGTTTAATTTCTTACGATCAATCACAATATGGACACCCTTTGTAAGATGTAATTTACTTCCACTAAATGATCCATCGTTTTTTCGGATCCCGTCCACCCAAGGGCCTGCTGCTGAAACAATTTTCTTTGCTGAGAATTCTACCTCTTTACCACTAATTTGGTCCAGGCATTTTATACCAGATATTTTTTTATCACTTCCGTAAATACCTCCTAGCATTTCCATATAATTGAAGCATTCACAACCCATCGATTGAGCCTTCTTCATCAACTCAATTGTAAGACGTGCATCATCTGTTCTGTACTCTGAATACAATATTCCTCCAGTCAAGAAATCACTTCTTACTAAGGGTTCTTGAGCGATTGCCTCTTCTCTATCAATTGATTCCTTTTGGTCTTCCTGTTCTACCTTTGCTAAAAAATCATAAACTGAAATCGCCAATGAAGCAGACATCTTACCAAAAGTCCCTTTCTCAACTATTGGTAAAAACATTTTTTCAGGATGAACTAAATGTGGTGCTAAGTGATGAACCACCGCTCGTTCAACACCAGTTTCTCGCACCAATCCAAATTCTAATTGCTTTAGATATCTCAATCCCCCATGTATCAACTTGGTTGACTTCGAACTAGTACCTGCTGCATAATCACTTTTCTCAACCAGCAAAGTCTTCATACCACGAGCACTTGCATCTAATGCAATCCCACAACCAGTTATGCCACCTCCAATTACAATTAAATCAAAATTGGTTTCTTGTGCCTGACCAAGAGAAGCCTTTCTTTCTAAATTATTTAAGCTCATTGTTATACTTTAATATCAAATAGTCAAAATGCTTTTCATTTATATTCTACTAATAAGTTTGACTTATTGATTGTAGGATTTCCATCAATTTGACTCTCCCCAATTCTCGCAATTTTTCAGCATTTAATTCGGGTATTTCGAGTGTATTTTTATATCCTTCGATTGCTTGCTCCACCTCTTCAACACGCAGTAAATGGATCATAGCAAAAGGTGATCGGTTTCTAAAATTAGCAATATCGTCTACTTCTAATCGGTCATACTGATACTTAGGATGAAAGCTTGCAAGCTGAAACAATTGATCTGTTTCAGACTCTATAAGTAAATCTTCACAGGTGTTAAAAATATCCAAGTAGTTCTCAAAGTCTTGATCGATAGCCAAGATCAAAAAACTATTTGAAATATTATTAGAATCCAGCATCTTACTCAAAAGCATTAGAAATGATTCAATAATTATTTCAAGCTTTCCTGTTTCCTCAATTTGATACTCTATCTTATTCTGTTTATAAGAAGGACCAGCAAAAGGACATATATTTAATGCTATAATGAATTTTTCAATCCAAGCTTTGCTACCAGTTAGCACAAGTTCATGATCAATTGAAGAGGCCATCGAATGTGTCTACATCAACAATATTTGGCAAGGTAACTTTCAAATTTGGTGTCCGCTCCATCTCTCTTTTGATGGAAAACAAAGCGTTGTCGTTTCTCGACCAAGATCTTCTGGCAATGCCATTGTTCACATCAAAAAACAACATTTGCTTTAAGCGCTGATCTGCTGCTTCCGATCCGTCAAGCAACATTCCAAATCCACCATTGATCACCTCACCCCAACCTACTCCTCCTCCATTATGGATAGACACCCACGTCGCCCCTCTAAAACTATCACCTATTACATTGTGGATGGCCATATCAGCCGTAAATCGGCTACCATCATAGATATTACTAGTCTCCCTATACGGTGAATCCGTTCCACTCACATCATGATGATCTCTTCCCAATACAACCGGACCAGACAACTCACCTGACTTAATTGCTTTGTTAAATGCCTCGGCAATTTTTGATCTCCCCTCAGCATCTGCATATAGTATTCGCGCCTGCGAACCAACCACCAATTTGTTCTGTTTGGCATCTTTGATCCACTTAATATTATCCAACATCTGTTGCTGGATTTCTTTAGGTGCTGTTGCTGCAATCTCTTCTAAAACCTCTTTTGCAATTCTATCTGTTATGTCTAAATCCTTAGGATTACCTGAAGCACATACCCATCTAAAGGGCCCAAATCCAAAATCAAAACATTTTGGACCCAAGATATCTTGAACATAAGATGGATATCTAAAATCAATATTATTTGCTGCCATTATATCAGCTTCTGCTCTGGATGACTCCAATAAAAATGCATTACCATAGTCAAAAAAGTAGGTCCCTTTGGCCGTATGTTTATTGATGGCAATCACCTGTCTCCTCAAGGATTCTTTTACCTTTACCTTGAATTCATCTGGCTTATCCTTGATCATCGTATTCGCTTCCGCAAATGTAAGTCCGACCGGATAATATCCACCAGACCAAGGATTATGAAGTGATGTTTGATCTGAACCAAGATGTATATAAATATTTTCTTCATCAAACTTCTCCCAAACGTCAACTACATTGCCGCAATAAGCAATAGATACCACTTCCTCTCTTTCTTGGGCTTCTCTTACCCTAGCAACCAATTGATTTATATCATCTATCAAAACATCAACCCATCCTTGCTCATGTCTCTTCTTAGCAGCACTTTCATTTACCTCTGCACAAATGGTAATACATCCTGCGATGTTTCCAGCTTTCGGCTGGGCTCCACTCATACCTCCTAAGCCTGCCGTCAAAAATATCTTTCCAGCAGGAGTCTCTCCATCTTTGAGTTTTTGCCGAAATGCGTTCATCACAGTAATTGCTGTACCATGCACAATTCCTTGTGGTCCAATATACATGTATGATCCAGCAGTCATCTGTCCATATTGGGTAACACCCAATGCATTGAACTTTTCCCAATCATCTGGTTGAGAATAATTTGAAATCATCATTCCATTGGTAACAATCACCCTGGGTGAATCTGAATTGGAAGGAAACAAACCCATCGGATGTCCAGAATACATGTGCAGTGTTTGTTCATCTGACATGCTAGCTAGGTATTGCATAGTCAAAAGGTACTGAGCCCAATTCTGAAAAACTGACCCATTTCCTCCATAAGTAATTAATTCCCATGGATGTTGAGCAACTGCAGGATCTAAATTATTTTGAATCATCAACATAATCGAGGCTGCTTGCTGTGACTGTGCAGGATACTCATCAATCGGACGCGCATACATCTTATAGCTAGGCTTAAATCTATACATGTAGATTCTCCCATATTCATTTAGCTCTTTCAAAAACTCAGCAGCCAATTCTTTATGCCATATCTTTGGAAAATAACGCAATGCATTTTTCAATGCCAACCTTTTTTCATCCCTACTTAAAATATCCTTTCTCTTGGGTGCCCGATTGACATGCTCAGGATATTCAATTGGCCTTGGTAATTCCTTAGGAATCCCTTGCAATATTTGTGATTTAAAATCCATTGCCAAATCTATCATAGCTATACTTTAAATATCAATTTTCCATTTTTAAAAACCATCGCTGGAAGTTTCTTCCCTTGATGATAAAAAACCTCATTATAATCATTTCCTGCAAACAAAATCACATCTGCCTTTGCCCCTTTTTCTAACACTCCTCTGTCGGTTAAGTTTAAAGCCTTTGCCGCTCTCTTGGTGATCCCCGCTAATACCTCTGGATTACTGAGTTTTTCAAAAGTACCAAGTATGCAGGCTTGAGTTAAGAGGTCACCCATAGGAGCAGATCCTGGATTCCAATCACTTGCTATCGCAAGCATACCATTGGCGTCTAATATTTTCCTAGCTGGGGTAAAGTCACATCCTAAACCGATGCTTGCTCCTGGTAAGGCCATAGCCACCGTTTCACTTTTAGTCAAGGCGAGGATTTCTTTTTCTGTACTTGCTTCAAGGTGATCAGCGCTGAGAGCATCATGCTGTATCGCCACTTCTGAGCCACCTGCATGAAATTGATCCGCATGCACCGTAATATCAAATCCTAAATCTCGTGCTTTGGTAAAATAACGATAAACCACTTCTGCCGAAAAAGCTTCTTCCTCAATAAAAGCATCCACCCTATTTGCAAGGCCTTCTTCTCTAATGATTGGAAACAATTCATCTATGATTACATCAAGGTACTCAGCATGACTACCTTCAAAATCTTTCGGCTTAATATGTGCTGCTAGGCAGGTTGGAATTAAATCAATGCTGGTCTTATCATTTGCTTCTTTTATAGCGCGCAGCATTTTCAATTCTTCTTCGACAGAAAGCCCATAACCACTTTTCACTTCTACAGTTGTTACACCTCTTTGTATTAGTGTTTCAACTCTCATTAATATCCCTTGCACCAATTCAGTTTGGCTTGCCTTTCTTGTTTGTGTAACAGTATCCCAAATGCCACCTCCAGCTTTTGCTATTTCTAAGTATGAAATGCCTGCATTTCTCATAGCATAATCTCGTGACCTACTTCCATGAAAACATATATGTGTATGTGCATCTATGAAGCCGGGTAAAGCAATATAATCCCCAAGCAACTCTTCGACACTTATACCAATTGGACAAGCAGC
>CALHKJ010000453.1 GCA_938033975.1 uncultured Saprospiraceae bacterium
TTTTGGTCTACATATGCCATTGCAAAGTATGGAAATGTTGACTACCAAAATTTATATTTTAAATCTGACTTAATAGACTTAGAGCTCAATTTTGCTTTCGCAAAAAAATTGGAAAAGTCATTTTTAAAAAATTATTACCTAGGTTCATTTCTGAAAGCTGGAATGAATATCTTAGACTTTGACGGATATGAAAATGGCTCATGGACTTCAGGTTACTCATTAGGTGTTTTACTGAGAAGAAGTTATAAGTTCACCAACAATCATAGATTGATCGCCGCTTTTAGCTACCCATTAATCAATCTCATGTCTAGACCTAGCTATACAGGTAGAGATGACTTTGTGTTTTCCAATACTGACAAGGTTCCTAAAATTATTTTCACTCGCAACAAACTCTATACAATCAATAAAGTAGTAAATCCAAATCTCAATTTTAGGTATGAAATAAATTTGAGCAAATTGAATCTATTTGCAATTGCCAATTATGAATATCTATACGTAGACACCATCAAAGAAATCAATAGCTCAAGCTTATCAATATTTGTAGGATGCACAAAATATTTGGAATGAAAAAAATAGTCATAGGAATATTGATGCTTTCATTTATCTTTTCATCCTGTATTCAAGATGAAATTGAAAACAACAATGAAACAATCTTTGATACAATTTGGGAAGACATGGATGCCCACTATGGTGGATTCATCGCTAGAAATATAAATTGGGATTCTCTTTATACTGTGTATGCACCTCAAGTCAATAACTCGTTGAGCGAAGAAGAATTGTTCACTCTTACCAGTCAAATGTTAGATGTATTGGATGATCAACACGTTGCTATGAGAACATCAGAAAATAACGACATCCAACTTGGATTCTCTTCTGGTAAAAATGGAGATGAAGTAGAGGCAGAAAAAGAATTTCGCTTAGAAGGAGTACTGAATAACTATTTGGAAGCAGACTACTTCGCTGACAATTTTGGAGATGAAGAAGATATAGAAATTCAATTTGTTTTTGGGGAAATTTTGAACGAAAATATTGGTTACATTTATCTACCCCATTTCGAACCATCTAGTAATGATTGGCATACACAAATCGATGATGCTATTGCAAGACTGCAAAACACCGATGGAATAATTATAGATGTTAGAAACAATGGTGGAGGTTTTCCTGTAGTTGACAGGTATGTTGCGAAAAGATTTATGGCTGAAGAAGAATTGATCTTCACTATAGAAACAAGAAACGGGCCCAATCATAATGATTTTGATGAGCCTGTAGAATATTTCTCAACTCCTGAAGGAGATACTTACACAAAGCCGATTGTTGCATTGATCAATAAATCGACTGTAAGCGCAGGTGAAGAATTTATGTTATATCTCCAATCACAGGACCATGTCACCGTCCTAGGCTCACCAACTTCCAATGCCTTATCTGGTGTCAGTTTTGATCGTTTTCTACCCAATGGTTGGTCTTATAGCTACCCTGTACAATACTATAAATATCCAGATGGTAGCACACCAGAAGGAGTTGGTATTATTCCAGATATCGAATTTCAAAATGATGTGATGGATGTTGAGCAGGGTGTTGATAAATTGCTTGAGTTAGCTATTATGAGCCTTTAATAGAGATGTCAGAGGTCAGACCTCAGAGGTCAGATTTGGAACGAAAGACTTTTCTTGTAAATTAAGAATCAAAAGTCAAACATCCAAAGTCAAAAGTCAATAACTCAATCCCACCACAGATACAGATATTGATAGTTCTTTATACTTTTCTTCAATGCCTTCATACTTCCAAATCCTTGATCAATTACATCAGGACAAAACTCATAAACATCAGCAGCAAATTTATTGAGATCTTCTGGAGGCTTAGTCATGTAGAACGCAACGAGATCCCCTTGTATGGTTTCAATTCGAAGACCCATTTCTTGATCCCACTCTTTCAGTTTAGCAACAATATCATGAGTAAATAAATCATAATTAACCGCCATGACACCCATATCTTTTACATGCTTATAAGGATCTGTGCAAGGCAAGACTGCAATATCTACGTAACTATTAAACTCATCATCATAGTTTGTGTTGGTGAGAAATAGAAAGCTTCCCGCTTCGATTACTTCCTCATACAATAATTCATAAAGTTGGCTTGCATATTGATCCGGTATAAAACTATATCGCAGTCCTTTGTCAAGGACCCATTCTAATTCTTCAATATTTTCATCAAAAGTCCAAACTTCTTCAACAAAGTTTTCTCGCTTGGTTCTTGGAAAACCATCTAATACATTAAGTGTAGTTTGAAATATTGTGATGCCGTTTACTTCTATAATGGTACTGTCGAATTCAACAGAAGTATTTTGAAAAGCAAATAAGAAACTTGTTAGGAATAGCAATAAGAAAGTGAGGAAGTTACGCAAGACTTTAATCATCCGAATCTCCTAACTCAAATTCCAAAAAGAATCCTCCACCCCCAGCACCACATAATTTGAATATGCTGGTTCCATTTTCAAAGCATTTGTCCCATTCTTCACGGACATCCATTGGAATAAAGTCTTCCATCCACTCTCGTTGTAGAGTTGAAAGTCGCTGTATTTCGTAAGGATCAATTTCCTCATTTGCCGTAAGGTCAGTAATGATGCTATTATTGATTTCAATCATCCACTCTGTTGCATCCCGGAAGTTATCCTTGGACAATTTGTACTGATACAACTTTACCAATTTGGATGTTGCTCGAGTAGTACTAGAATCGTACAATGAAAAATAAGGCAATAGCTCCTCATTGAATTCTGCCTCCTTCAATTCACCATCGACCATAACAAATGGTTTCTTATAATAGGAAACCATTGGATCCATCCCACTGCTGCTCTCATGAAAAAAAGCTTCCATCGCCGCTAAGACTTCCCACTTAGGCAAATCATCGATAGCCTTGCACAGGTCGTAAGTTGCCGCAACCAGCGCTCCAGAACTTCCAACCCCATAGCCCACCGGAATATTCGAGTCAAATTCTATCGTTTTTGAATATTGTTCTAGCTTCTTTTTGTCAAGAGGCAAATCTTGCTCTTTTAGCCAGTTGAAGTAAGTTTCGATGCGAGGATCGTGTCCTTCTTTGAAGTTGCCTTGATATTCATCGTATGGAATAGCAAGGGCTTTTGAGCCGTCTAAAATGGTATATTCTCCAAAAAGAAGGATTTTACCAGGGTAACTTCTAAAACTTTCCAATTTGTAGGTAATTAATAGAACATAAAAGGTGGTAGAAAGTTAAGTAATTAGATTTGGTTAATAATACTCAAATCTCAATTTTATTATAAATAAATCACTTTTTGAGGAGCTTTTAAGCTTGAGAAATCTGCAATTAATATTAGCTTTGCAGCACAATTAACACATATTCAATTTATTGAAATAATGACAACAGAAACTACAAACACTAAGAAATACTGGGGAATGTTCGTTATATCATTGATTGGTACGATTGCTTTCCTTGTGATCAAGCCAGAATGGTTTTGGGTAATGCTTCCTTTCTTATTC
>CALHKJ010000454.1 GCA_938033975.1 uncultured Saprospiraceae bacterium
CAACTCTTGACTACCAAAATGCACCAAGCAATATTTCACGTACTATATTGAAAGGAAGTAATGATAATCTATGGATCGCAACTTGGCAAGGTATGATAAAGTTTGATGGCGATGCATTTAGCAACATTACAAATCATGTAAGCGACAACAGATTCTTTACTGTGTACGAAGACAAGCCTGGAGAATTTTGGTTTGGAACAATTGGTGGAGGCTTATTTCATTATGATGGAAAATCATTTAAAAATTATACAACAGAGCAAGGTCTGGTTGATGACCGTGTGACCAACATTTACAAAGATTCGAATGGAAGAATTTGGTTTGGAACCATTGGAGGGATTTCTATATATCAGGACAACGTATTCAAAAATATTACAAAAGAAGATGGTCTTCCAACTGTAGATGTTAATGATATTATACAAGATACAGATGAGAATTATTGGATAGGAACTAGAGCTTCAGCTTACAAATATGATGGTTCCAAGTTCGAGGAGATAACAAGAAGTGATGGTAGTAGATTTACAAATGTTAGACATCTTCTCATTGATAGAAATGGAAATATTTGGCTCGGAGGAAATGATGGTCTTTGGTGTTTTGATGGAACACAATTTTTTCAATATTCAGAATATTTTACCGGATACATCTTTGAAGATAAAAATGGAAATATTTGGGCAAGTTCAGAAGCAAATGTAAACTCGTGGGAACTACTAAAGTATGAGTATAAATCAATTCTTAATAAAGACAGCAGTCACACTAAAATAAAAACTGGTGAAGGAATGTTTTTCGGGATTGAAGAAGATGCCGATGGAAACATTTGGGTTGGTTCACTTAGAGGAGTGCATCGCTACGACGGCGAGAACATGATTTTAATTAAATGATTTAGGACAAGCTCTACCTTCTATTTCTATTCAACATTCTACAATAACACATCATTAATTCAGATATGTAATTAGTTTATAACGCTATTAATTGACTTAGTCCCAATAAGTTTGGAATTCTACTCAAGAACAAGCCTATAGCCCGTTGATTATTTAGCTAATATTTAGACCGCTCAAACTATTTAAGTTATCTTGTCTATTCTAAACGGAAAACGATAATGAATCAAGTTGCAGATAAGCCTGTTGTTGTAAAATTCAACAAAAAGGACAGACCCGAATTTTACAAACTGCTTAGAAAAAGAGTCAACAATCATTTCACCGAGAACAATATTTCCAGACACGCTAATTTAAATATGAAAATCAAAACGGTTTTCATGTTGTGTTCATACTTTATTCCATTTGGTGTTATTCTTTCAGGTGTAGTTAGCAATATCTGGTTGATGTATGCACTTTGGATTCTAATGGGTTTTGGAATGTCTGGCATTGGTCTATCAATTATGCATGATGCAAATCATGGCTCATACTCCAGAAACAAAACAGTAAATAAAATCATCGGTTCTGTGATTACTTTTATTGGTGGCTATGATGTAAACTGGAGAATCCAACATAACGTATTACATCATTCATTTACCAACATCCATGGATTTGATGAAGATATTGAGAAAGGTGTCATTAGATTTTCCCCAACACAAGAAAGAAAACCAATTTTCAAATACCAAGTTTTCTACGCACCTCTACTTTATGCAATTATGACCATCTATTGGTTTACTGCCAAAGACTTCGAACAATTGCTTAGATATAGAAAGAAAAATTTATACGAAGGACAAGGTTTAACTTTCAACCAGGCCTTGTTTCAAATAATAATGGTAAAATCAATTTACCTTGTTGTAACTTTCATCTTACCATTGGTCATTCTTCCTTTTGCCTGGTGGCAAATTGTAATTGGTTTTATGGTCATGCATTTTATCAGTGGATTAATCTTAGCCCTGATATTCCAACCAGCACATGTAATTGAAGAAACTGACTTTTTTATGCCTGATCAAGATATTTCTGTTGAAAACAATTGGGCAATACACCAATTGATGACTACCTCTAATTTTGCTCACAAAAGTCGAATATTTTCATGGCTAATAGGCGGGCTAAATTTTCAAATAGAGCATCATCTGTTTCCAAATATCTGCCATGTGCATTATCGAAAATTATCTAAGATTGTCAAAGCAACTGCGGAAGAATACGGCATCCCTTATTACCAGCACGAAACTTTTCTAAGCGCAGTTACAAGTCATTTCAAATTATTAAATGCTTTGGGTACGGGAGAATATGATAGAAATTTGGCAGCTGGATAAGTGCAACTTAGTACAGCTTTTGAATTTCACTCCACCTTATTAGTTTGATGTTTTCCTCTTGGAGAATTTTCCTGCACTTATTGCTGGTAAAGAATTCCAAATCTTGCTGCCTCCAAGCAGAGCCCCAATAATAATGTCCTTCTGTCATGGCTTTCATTTCTTCATTATCATAGCCTGGGTGAATCAATAGTATCTGCACTCCAGGCAACACCCTATTCCTCAATACATCTTCATAATACTGTTCCATACCACCGTCAAAGTCATCAGGCCCAGCAGTAAATGTGCGCTCAATAATTACATCTTGATCTGTCACCTGATCCAAAAAATTTTGACCTGCTGCTTTTAAAAAAAATCGTGACACCATACATGGAATTTTGTATTCACGACCCAACTTTAAATAGATGCCAAAAATTTCTGCTGAACTAAACACCAAACAGCCCATATGTGCATCAAGATGGGTCGGCTTTAAGCCTAAAGCAAGTGATTTATCAATTTGAGCTCGTAATTCTTTTTCAACATCTTCCAATTTGGCATGCTTCCCAAATTCAAGACAATCTGGATACATAAATCCATCTTCATTTAAAATACTTGATACTTGATCGTTCGGAGCTACTGAGGACCATCTAAGTTTTTTCCATTCATTGGTCAATGTCAAATGCAAACCAAGATCTGAGTCTGGATGCTCTTTATAAAATTCTACTACCTCAGCAACCCAAGGACAAGGCATCATAATACTTCCTGAGTTGACAACTCCTCTCGTCATTGATTCAAAGCTCCCCTTATTTTGGGCATGCGATACTCCAAGATCGTCGGCATGGATAATCAACAATTTCTCTTCCTCACCATAACCTAATCTAGCTTGCAAGCTCTCTTGAGATAACAGACAGCCAATACTTAAGAAGTTGAATAGTATAAATAAGAATATTTTCATGCCTCCAGTTTGGTCTAAGATAACCCTAGCCTTCAGGAATTAAAAGCTAGACATAAAAAAA
>CALHKJ010000455.1 GCA_938033975.1 uncultured Saprospiraceae bacterium
GACAGACCGGAGTTGCTATCAGACCTAATCTTTATATTGCTGCAGGTATTTCAGGAGCGATCCAGCATTTGGCTGGTGTAAATAGCTCAAAAACCATAGTAGTTATTAATAAAGACCCAGAAGCACCTTTCTTTAAGGCAGCTGACTATGGTGTTTTAGGAGATTTGTTTGATGTAGTACCACGACTCACAGAAGCGATCAAGAAGCACAAAGCCTAGTCTGAATTAGCATATTGATGTCTTAATTCCTTTTATTCTCTTGATATTGAGGATTAATGCAGCATTTTTTTTAATATTATAGTTTAGAATAATATTTGATGCGTAAGATAGAATTAGACGTAGTAGCTTTAACACACAGCGTGACCTCTTCACATAATTATGCTGTTATCCTTGGTGAGGTAGATGGTGATCGAAAATTGCCAGTTGTTATAGGAGGATTTGAAGCTCAAGCTATTGCAGTAGCAATGGAAAAAATGATCCCCAATAGGCCATTAACTCACGACCTATTCAAAAATACTTTAGATAATTTCGGTATTGAGCTTAGAGAAGTTATTATCAATAATTTACTAGATGGAATTTTTTATGCTCAATTGATTTGCTGGGATGGAACCAGAGAAGTTATTATTGATAGCCGTACTTCTGATTCTATAGCCATGGCCGTCAGGTTTAACTGCCCTATATTCACCATGGAAAATATCATGGAAGAAGCCGGGATGCTTTTAGATCCTGAAGAAGAAAAGAAAATTACCATGGACAGAGCAGCAGCAACAAAGGTTACCAAAGTCAAAGCCTTTTCCGATTACTCAATTGATGAGCTCAACGAAATGCTCAACAAGGTACTATCTGAAGAAGACTACGAACAGGCAGCAAAAATTAGAGACGAAATTAATAAACGAGCTGAAAGCTAATTGTTAATTCCTGCTGGATTAGAATTTAAGGATTCCATCACTTCTTCAAAACTCATTGTTCCCAATTTGTTTGTCCAAGCAGATAGTATGTAATTGGTAATATTAGAGATTTCAACCGCAGATAATTCAGGGATTCCTGACATGGGTATATCAAACTCAAGCCCATTTACTGTAAGTGGTCCTTCAATACCATATCGCATGATGTAAGGTAGTTTTTCACGATTATTCATCAAATAATCAGAGCCATTTACTGGAGGGTAAAGCTCAGCCAATCCAGTACCATCTTCCATATGGCAGCTAGCACAATGGTATTCATATAAGACCTTTCCTTGCTTAAATCTTCCATCAGTACATGACATAAGATTTGCAAAGAAATATATTGCAAAACATAAAATGAGGCTAGTCCTCAGAGCTGTATTCATTAATTAGAATATCTATTTCTTTCATCAATTCTGTAACATCGTCAGGATCTGTCCCCTCAGCAAAGGCTCTTACATGACCATTTTTATCCACCACAACAATTTTGCCTGAATGATCCAGACCACCTGGGGCTTCTTCATCTTCCACAACAGCCACAAAGTATTTCAAGGCTAGTTCTCTCAGCTCATCCTTATCTCCAGTTAAAAACATCCATTTCTTTGTGTCAACTCCTAGATTACTTGAATACAATTTCAAGATTTCAGCATTATCTCTTTTAGGATCTAAGGTGTGAGAAACCATTTTGATGATATCTTCATTTTCATATTTATCATATACTCTCAACATTTGTTTTTTGACCTTAGGGCAAATGCTTGGACATGATGTAAAGAAAAAATCTGAGATATAAATATGGTCCTTAAAACTATTATTATTGATGGATTCTTCGTCTTGATTAATCAAATCAAATGAAGGAATCTTGTACAATATAGTATCGCCATCAATATATTGATGTTGACCGATGAATGGTAGCTTGTCTGGTAAGTTACTGTCTTGACAGCTTAATAATGTCAAGGAGAAAAGAACGAATAGTATGCTTAATTTTTTCATATAAATTACTTGATTGCCATTTGGGCATTTTTGATCGCTGATCTCATCTCTTGATCTACCTTTGATATTTTAACTTTCTGATCGTCAAGATATTTTATTAAATTTTCCTCTGTTTCAGATTTTGGCATTTTGAACTGATGCATCCATTCCATCATTTGATCATCTGCATAGTCAAGTGCATTGATATTCTTATTCAAATCCTGCACGTCTACTGATACTCCGTTTTTTAATTTTGCTTTTAATTGCTTCTTAAGCTTATGTATAGTACCCATCTCTGGCATTACCTCATCATGAATTTCCATTACCTCATCATGCAATTTTTGAACTTCAGGAGAATATCCTGACTTACATCCTATAAATAGCAAACAAGTCAACAAAAGAGATGAAAATGCAATTTTCTTTAACATTCAGATTAAATTTGATTCATTAATTCAACAAAGAAACAATTAGAATTGTTAGAAAAAAAATGAATTAATTGTAATTAATGAAAAGAGCAGTAGTCTGGTTTAGAAGCGATCAAAGACTTCATGATAATGAGGCACTTACTGATGCAATAAATGCTGCTGAGGAGATTATCCCTTTATATGTGTTTGATGAAAGGGTATTCAATGGCAAAACGAAGTTTGGCTTTCCAAAAACAAATAAGTTTAGAAAAGCTTTCATTCATGAATCAATATTAGATCTAAAGAAAAATCTACAGAAATTAGGAGCAGATTTGGTTATCAGACAAGGTAGGCCAGAAGAAATCATTGCTGAATTATGTAGAAAATACAAAGCAAGCTGGGTTTATTGTAATAGAGAAAGAACTGATGAAGAGGTGCATGTACAAGATCAACTAGAAGCAAATCTATGGACGATTGGAGTTGAGATGAGATATGATAGAGGTAAAATGCTTTATCACACTGCAGACCTACCTTTTCCAATTACCCAAAGTCCAGATGTATTTACTAATTACAGAAAAGAAGTTGAAAAGCTAATTCCAGTAAGAGATCCTTTAGATGCTCCAACAGAGATCAATCTTGTTCAAGATTTAGACTTTGGTTCTCTACCAAATTTTAAAATTAAAAACCATGATATTGAAAGTCCTAATTTTAAACTTAAAGGAGGAGAATCTGAAGGCTTAAAAGAACTAAACTATTATCTCCATCAATCGAAACTTGTTTCAAATTATAAACAAACTAGAAATCAAATGTTAGGAAGAGATTATTCTTCCAAATTTTCACCATACTTAAGTCAAGGAAACCTTTCACCTAAGAAAATATATTTTGAATTAAAAAAATTTGAATCTCAGAATGGTGCAAACGATAGTACCTACCATTTGTTTTTTGAACTCCTATGGAGAGATTTCTTTAGACTGATAGCTAAAAAACATGGTTCGAAAATATTCAAAAAGGGAGGAATTACAGATCGTGAAATAGAAAATGAAGAAGAGGGTCTAACCCTATTTAATATTTGGAAAGAAGGTAGAACAGGTTTTCCACTTATTGATGCAAATATTAAGGAATTAAACTCAACTGGCTTCATGTCCAATAGAGGTAGACAATTGGTAGCTAGTTTTTTAATCTATGAGATGAAAATGAATTGGCTTTTAGGAGCAGAATATTTCGAATCCTTGCTGATAGATTACGATC
This sequence comes from uncultured Saprospiraceae bacterium, assembly GCA_938033975.1. Classification (GTDB taxonomy): domain Bacteria; phylum Bacteroidota; class Bacteroidia; order Chitinophagales; family Saprospiraceae; genus JAHDBF01. Next base: position 3,565 of record CALHKJ010000455.1, read on the forward strand.
CTTGTAGTAATTATGGTAATTGGCAATATATTGCCGGCGTGGGGACTGATCCTAAAAACGGCAGGCGATTTAACTTGGTATTTCAAGGTCAAAAGCATGACCCTAATGCTGAATATATTAAGCATTGGCTGCCAACATTGAAAGACATTCCGGCTCCCATGTTAATCAATCCCAATAAATACTCTGCAGAAGATTTTTCAGAATTTGGCATTACTTTAGGAAAAGATTATCCATCACCCATG
>CALHKJ010000456.1 GCA_938033975.1 uncultured Saprospiraceae bacterium
CAAGGAAGGCTGGAGAGAGCTGACGGCTTTGTTGACTGATTGTTCTTTGGATGGTAAGCAACTACCTACTGAAGCGCCAGAGTTGAAAAACTGCTTTATTATCTATCGGAAATTACCGAAAGGAATCAACCATCTGCGTGACTACGAATATGTAGGTGTGCGTCCTACAGAGATCAATAAACTGTACAGTTCTTATCTCAAGGATTTTCCTGAAAAATTAGTGGTCTTTGCTCCAGTTACTTTTCTCAACGAAGATGGGCACAAAGTGCATAAGTTGTTGCGGTGCATTGATCTTAATATTGTGCTTAGTAAACTCAATCCCAAACATTGTGCTAAGTCAAGCGAGTATTTCTATACCGAGGAAGAGCTGAGAAAAATCTATGCGCACTATCCACATATTTTAAAAAACACAGAAGACTTGCTTGCGCAGTGTAGTATTGAGATGCCATCGGGTATGTCCAATAACAGGAAGACATTTACCGGGGCGGTGGATAGTGATATGAAGTTGCTTTATAAGCTTGCGATCAATGGCTGCGCCCGTCGATATGGTGAGGGCAATCGTGATGCAATGAAGCGGACGCTCAAAGAAATCAAAGTCATTGACAAGTTGGGTTTTGCTGCTTATTTTTTGATTACTTGGGATATTGTGCGTTATGCACAGACTGCTGGATATCATCATGTAGGGCGGGGCAGTGGCGCCAATTCTATTGTAGCCTACAATCTTTACATTACGGATGTAGATCCGATGGAGTTGGATCTTTACTTCGAACGTTTCATAAATCCTCATCGAACTTCTCCGCCGGATTTTGATATTGATTTTTCTTGGGATCAGAGGGATGATGTTACGGATTATGTATTCAAGAGATATGGTCGGGAATACACCGCCTTACTTGCTACCTATAGTACCTTCAAAGGGAAGTCTATTATCAGGGAGTTGGGTAAGGTTGTTGGTTTGCCTAAAGTCGATATTGATATGATTGTCAATTATCCCAACGAATCAGATAAACATCATTCTTTTGCCAAGCACATATTTAAGTATGGGAAAATGATAGAAGGTTTTCCCAATTATTTGTCGATACATGCTGGAGGTATTTTGATTAGCGAGCGACCCCTGAATTATCATACGGCTTTGCAGATGATGCCCAAGGGTTTTCCGATTACTCATTTTGATATGTACGGCGCAGAAGATCTTCATTTTCATAAATATGACATCTTGAGTCAAAGAGGTTTGGGGCACATAAAAGATGCAGTTGACTTAGTAGCACAAAACCAAGGCCGAGCGATTGATATTCATAAGGTAGAAGAGATCAAAGAAGATGAAAATGTCAAAAAGCAATTGAGGTCAGGACAATGTATCGGCTGCTTTTATATTGAGTCACCTGCGATGCGCGGACTGTTGACAAAACTGGCCTGTGATAACTATGTACACCTTGTAGCAGCAAGCTCAATTATCCGACCAGGCGTGGCGAAAAGCGGTATGATGCGCGAATACATTCAGCGCTTTCATGATCCCGATAGTTTTACTTATATCCACCCTGTTTTTGAAGAGCATCTTGGAGAAACTTTTGGCGTAATGGTTTATCAAGAAGATGTCATGAAGATTGTTCATCATTTTGCTGACTTAGACTTGGATGAATCTGATGTATTGAGACGTATCATGACGGGCAAACGGAAAAACTCAGATACCTTTGCTCGATTACAACAAAAGTATTTTATCAACTGTAGGAAAAAGGGTTATCCAGATGAGTTGTCGATGGAGGTGTGGAGGCAAATTGAAAGCTTTAGTGGCTACTCTTTTTGTAAGGCGCATTCCGCAAGTTTTGCGGTAGAGTCATTTCAAAGTTTGTATCTCAAGACTTATTATCCCAAAGAATTTATGGTTGCTGTCATCAACAATTTTGGTGGCTTTTATAAGACTGAATTCTATGTGCATGAAGCGAGAATGTGTGGAGCAAATATTCAAGCACCTTGCGTGAACCATAGTACTTATCTCACCAACATTTATGGGGACGATATCTATATTGGTCTTATTCATATTTCTGAGTTGGAAAAAAAGACTGCCTATGCGATCGTCAGAGAACGTCAAGAATCTGGAGATTATAGAAGTATGCAAGATTTTGTGGATCGTCTCAACATCTCGAAAGATCAGTTGGAAATATTAATTCGCATTGGGGCATTTCGATTTACGAAAATGAATAAGTATGAACTGATGTGGGAGAAGAATGCAGTTCACAATCCTTTGGTCAAACATCATAACACAGGATCATTTTTTGAATCGGAATCTGATAAGTATGATCTTCCGATACTGGAAGAGACTAGTCACGAACAAGCATTTGATGAAATCGAATTACTAGGATTTCCACTTTGTTCGCCTTTCGAACTGATTGATGGAGATGAAAAGGGAAACATCATTGCTCGTCAATTGAAGAAATATATGGGAAGACATTTAAGTATACTTGGGTATTATGTCACAAGAAAACATGTCACGACAGTAAATAGAAAACACATGAGCTTTGGTACATGGTTGGATCTAGAAGGTATGTATTTTGATACTACTCATTTTCCACCTGCGCTAGCCAAATATCCATTTAGAGGAAAGGGTTGTTATTTGATTACAGGCAAAGTGGTTGAAGATTTTGGTTTCCCAAGTTTGGACGTAACCAAGATGGAAAAACTTCCCTATGTGAAAGACGAAAGATATTGATTTGGCCTTTAGCGTTTACATGGTAGTCAAGTAAAACTTTATGGTGCCACAATCAATTTTTGGTGCATTTAAATCTTCCTGAAATTGATAATTGTTTACAATTTCGAGAGCCATATTTCTCCAGATATCTTCTTCAACAGAAGTGTTTTTATCATCAATCTTAGCAGAAAGAACAAAGCCCTTTTGATTCACTTGAGCAACAATGAATATTTGCCCTTCAGTGGCAGCTTTTAGTTTGCCAATTCTTTTTTCATTTTTATAGACAATTAAACGTTTCTTGTTCCAATCGATTTTGCAATCCGTCATTGGCTCGATGTCAACAGCAAGCAGATCAGGGACAGTAGATTCTTCTTCTGTAACTTCTTCGGATACAATAGTTTCAGAAGAAGTAATTTGATTCTTAGTAGTCTTGCAAGAAAGGGTAAGAAAGACAGCTAAAAAGATATATAGATATTTAATCATTTTGATCTGTGAATATTCAAGAATTGATTACTTAAGAAGACTTTTGTATTTTTCTTTATCAGTAAGCACATTAATCGCTTCGTCTATTTCATAATCATCAGCAAGCTTTTGAAATGCTTTTCCTTTTTGATAGAAAAATCTTGAGGAAATATCCTCTTGAATTGCATTGATGATTTCCTTTTTGTTTTTCTCAATAGCAGCCATTTTTTCAGAAGCAATTTTCTGTTTTAGAGCTTCTAGATCAGTATTTAAAAGATCGCTATAGCCATCATTTTCAAAAGCTTCTTTAAGTTCAGCCAACTTCTTTTCAGTATCTGTTTCGTATTCGAAATTTTGTTTCTTCACATAAGCTTTGAAGCTATCAAAATCTGAAAATACGATAGTTTCAATTTCTTCAGGAGCGGTCTTATCTTTTACGTATTCAGTAACATAGTTAAAAAGTATATCTTGATCTTTAAGGTTTTTCAAAACAACGGGTACCTTCGGATCTTTAAGTTTTACATCAGGTGTAACTCCACCTCCATCAAGTACTGGTCTGCCATTTCTAGTTTTAAATGCCGCACGTTCGCTGTCTGGAATATCTACTGGTTCGCCATCCTCATATTCCTTACCTTGAATACATCTTCCACTTGGAATATAGTATTTGGAAGTAGTTAATTTGATTCTAGAATTGTAGCCAAGATCCATCGTGTTTTGAACCAAACCCTTTCCAAAACTTCTTTGTCCAAGAATGACACCTCTATCCAAATCTTGGATAACTCCCGAAACAATTTCAGATGCAGAAGCTGAGCTTTTGTTGACCATGACAACCAATGGGATTTCAAGATCAAGTGGGTCCATTGTTGTTGGGAAATTTCTATCTCTTTCTTTTACCTTACCTCTGGTAAAAACTACTTCTTCTCCTTTTGGAACAAATATGTTGCAGATACTAATTGCTTCTCTAAGCAAACCACCACCATTATCTCTTAAGTCAAGAATAAGACCCTCTAAGTTTTCATCTTCATCTTTTAGTTCGTTGAAGGCTTTACGAATATTTTTTGCTGCATCAGGTGTAAAGGTTGTCAATGATATATAGCCAATGTGGTTCCTAACTATTCCGCTGTATGGTACATTAGGGATTTTGACGCTACCTCTTTCTAGACTTACGTCAAATTGCTTGCCGGTAGAAGGTCTTTTAATTTTCAAATCTAAATTTGTGCCTGCAACACCTCTTACGAATTGCGTGACCTCTTCTGTAGATTTTCCTTTGGTAGATTTTCCATTGATGGAAACAACTTGATCCCCGGCAATAATTCCAGCTTCAACCAAAGGCGAATTTTCATATGGTTCTACGATGGTAACATAGTCACCGATTTGTTTTACTATTCCTCCAATTCCTTGATACTTACCTTCGGTATTGATTCGGTAACTCTCGACCTGTGACTCAGAAATATAGTTAGTATATGGGTCAAGTGATTCGACCATTGCATCTATTCCAGTTCTCATCAACTTTCCTGGATCTAAATCATCAACATAGTTGTGATTCAGTTCTTTGTAGACCTTTACAAAGATTTCTATGTTTTTTGATATTTCGTATAGCTTGTCATTATTATATACTGAAAATGACATAGCCATTGAGCATATCAGTAACAGGGCAACTAATTTCTTAATCATGAATCTATTGTTTGTTTAACAAAGGTAAGTCTGTCTATGAAGAAATACCATATTGAACGGCCATTAGCGCTGTGGTATTTAGTATTTTCAACAAAAAAGCAGCTAAAAGTCCCCAAAAAGCTGCAATTTCAATAGCAATACAAAGATTTTAGGAAATATTTAAGCTCCATGCAACCATCCATGAATAGATATGCACTTTAAAGTATACATCAGATAATGCAACAAGACCAGCTAATATTACAATGTATGGATAACCACAGGGTATCACAGAAGATTTTGTACGATAAGTACAAGACTGCTATGTATACACTTGCTTATCGAATATCGGGAGATTTCGCATCTGCCGATGATATTCTCCAGGAGGCTTTTATAAAGATCTTCCGGGGACTAAAATCGTTGAAGGATCACAGGACCCTTCCTGGCTGGATTAAAACAATTGTTGTCAGAACAGCTTATGCCCATATCGAAAAGGAAAAAAAGAAAAACTTGGGCGGAGTTGATATTGCTGATGTAGAATACAAATTAACCACAGCTGATAGCGACGTAGAATATATAGAAAAGGCGATTGCAAAATTGCCTGCTGGCTTTAGAGCCGTTTTTATTCTTGTCGAAATCGAAGGTTATGCTCACAAAGAGGTAGCCGAAATGCTTGGGATATCTGAAGGAACATCAAAATCACAATTGTCTAGAGCCAAACAAAAATTAAGAGAAATGCTTATAGCTGTTTGATGGATAAAAATGAAAAAAAATATAACTGGAAAGACGCGAAGTCGAAACTAACTGAATTTGATCCAAAGGATTCATTGTGGGATGCTATTTCCAATTCTTTAGATAATCCCGAACCCAAGTTTGACTTTCATGCACTGAAGACTGATCTTCCAGAGCATACACCAAGTGATGATATCTGGGATAAGATTCAGACAAACTTGGATAATCCAATCCCAGCATTTGATTTCAACCTATTGAAAGATGAATTGCCTGTTCACAATCCAAGTGAAAAAGTTTGGGACAATATTCAAGAGAATTTAGATACACCTGCTCCTCAGTTTGACTTTGATCAAATTAAAGATAAATTGCCAGTATACAATCCTGATGAAAAAATTTGGGAAGGGATCTCAGAGGAGTTGGACACACCTGAGTTGCCAAAACCGGTTTTTGATTTTAATAAAGTCAAATCAAAACTTACAGAATATAGCCCAAGTGATTCACTTTGGGAAAACATTGAGGGTGGATTGGAGATTGATCAAAGACTTGAGCAATTACCTTCTCACCAACCACCAGAAAATCTTTGGGATAAGATTGAAGAGGATTTAGAAGATGTAAAAGGAGGTATTTCTTTCTTACGCATCGCAATTATGTTTGGAATCTCTATGTTAGTAATTATTAGTGCCGCTTTGATGCTAAATCAAGAAGAGGTGATCATTGAGCCAGAGCCTGCACCAACAAGTATGCAATTTGCAGCCAATGAAAATTATAACATTGAATGGAGTGATGATGAAGATGTAAGATTAATTCAGGAAATGTGCAAAGATTATATGGCAGTATGTAAGCAGCCAAAATTTAAAGAACTAGAAAGTGAATTGTTGGAACTTAATGATCATAAAAAAGAATTGTTAGATATGGTTTCTGCTTTTGATGAAGAATCATCTTATGGCTCAATGTTAGCAAAGATTGAAACTCAAAAGACAGAATTGATGAAAGAAATGATAGCAATGATTTAATGAAGAAGCTATTTCATATATTATTTATTCTTGCATTTCCCATTTTAATCTTGGCTCAAGATGATATACAGACAGTCACCAAAGATTACAAAGAGACTTTCAAGTATAAAAAGAACTTCACTGTTGAGTTAAATGGTGAAAGAGCTGATGTCAATGTACAAGGTGGTGATACAGAAGAAATAGAAATCACAGCTAGAGTCGTTTCAAAAAATAGTTCTAAAAGAGAAGCGGAAGATGACATAGATAATATGAATGTCATTCTCGAAAAAATTGGTAAAGTTGTTTACGCACGTAACTACATTTCCATAAGGGCAAACGAAGAAAAACCAAATTCCAACCTAAAGGTCGTATTTGATATCAAGGTTCCAAAGAGTTGCAATATTGTCATCAATAACTCTTTTGGAGAAGTTCAGCTTAGTAATCTAAATGGCATTATTAATTTAAATACAAAGTACTCAAAAATCAATTTGGCATATATCGAAGGTCAGGGGGAAGTTGAGTCTCTACTTGGCGATATTAATATGCATTCTAGTTTTGGGGTCTTCAATTTTAAATTGAGTAGAGCAGATATGCTGCTGCAAAATTCTGAAGGATATTATGAAATAGAATCAAAGTATGGAGCCATAGAAGCAATGGTCAAACCGGAGTTGGAGGTTTTGAAGATTACTGGTGTTTCTGTTGATGTTACATTGATGGTGGAAGATATTTCCTCCTCTTATTATAATCTCATTTCCACCAATGGGAAAATACAAGTTGATGAGAGCTTAAATACTGAGTACAAGTTGATTGAAAACGATGAAGTACAATCAATAGAAATAAATAAGGGAATTGATTGTTCGAAGCTAAGCATAGATACCCAATATGGTACCATTTCCCTGAGTAAATCGACCTTATGAAAATAGACTTTACACTTATATTATTATTCCTCGCTGGTTTTTTGTCTGCTCAAACTGAGCCAATTGAAAAAGTTGAATTTGATCCTGACCCAGTATTCATGGATTCTTATGATTATGCCACTGGCCTAATGAATGATGTGCCATGGATGTTTAAGGCTACTCTTGATGAACAAATAAGAATAGGCTTTGAGTACAAAGTTCAAGAAGCTATTTCATTAAACTTAAGTTCAGCTCTTAGTATTGGATTATCAAGCGTATTCAATGCAAACAATCGATTGAGTGCTAGATATTATTTTCAGCATAATGAAAAGATTGCACAAGGGAGACAAGGGAATAATCTTAATGGACGATATTTTGAACTTGGCTCAAGATTTAATATAAATACAACTACAGGGGTAAGTTTAAATCCAATTGCAAGGTTAGGCTTTCAATCACGTTTTTTGAAGTATGGTTTGATTGATACAGGTCTTGATTTTGAATATAGTCCAAGAGCTCGGAGTCTAACTATTACTTCAGGATTTGCTATTGGATTAGCATTTTCGAAAAGTTACGAATTACAACAAGTTGATGACAATCGCTGTGCTGTTTTGAGATGTTATGATGAACAAGCAGCTATGTTTAAAACGCAATTAAGTAGGTTGATGAGTATGAGGATTACTGCTAATTCTTTTCAATTTCAACTAGAACCAAACTTCGAATTTGAACATAGGATTTCAAGAGTTTCTTTAACTATGAATCATGAGTTGTGGACAAATTTGACTGGAAATTTCGCATCAAATAATACAAGCTCTCTTATAGGAGAGGTAGGCCTTAGGTCAAGTATTAGATGGTATATTGGTAAGAAAAGAAGGATTATAAAAGGTAAAACTTCTAACAATCTTTCGGGTTTTTATGTGGGCCCAATTGGAGAGATAGGTGTTGTTGGAGGAGAGAAATTTAACTCAGCAATAGAAGATGGTCAATTCTGGTCAGCAGGTTATAATATTGGATATCAAACTCGTCTTTTGAGGAATCTATATATTCATTTTTCGACGGGTGCTATGTATAGAGAATATTACAACAATGATGATTATGCAGTTTTTCAAGATATCTCTTCGGAAACTCAAACAGTCATTATAAGTCAACCAGTTATTATTGATGCTTTCACTGACCCACCTGCAAGATTTTTGGATAGGACTATTGGCTTTAAGATTATAGGCAAACTGGTTGTGGGTTATACCTTTTAAAACTTCAATTATAAAGCTCTGATTTCAACTTTCCATCATGAAAAAACTAATCTTATTTCTAAATCTCAGTTTACTATTTACTTTAAGTATCACCGCGCAAGTCGATACTGAAGATAATAATCGTTTTGAATTTCAAGATAGTTATGAGTTTGCAACTGGTAAAAATCATGATACAAAGTCTATTTTAAAGCTGACCACGAATGGTAATATTATCAACGGCAATAATTTTAGACTTTCTTTCGAGCAAAAACTTAATAATAGTTTATCGATATCTGGAGGGATAAATGGTGAGACATATCGCAATCCTATATTTTCTGGTTCCCATTCTGTATTTATTGATGGAGATACTTTGCCCGTTGTTTCTTTTCCCCAATTGGTGGGATTTCAAAGAGCATTTAAATTGGATGCCTTTCTTGAGGGTAGATACTATTTAAACCAAAACTATTTGATTGCTAACGGCTTTGGTAATAACGTTAATGGGTTTTATGCTGTAGTGGGTGCGATTGCTCCATTTTATGATGGAGGTGGACTTGATGGATTTGATTTAAGTACTTATCTAGGAGTAGGTGTTCAATCTAGAATATTGAAAAACGGGATTCTTGATTTCAGTGTTTTGATGGATTATAATGGCTCTGGCATTACTCTTTCTCCAAGGGTGCAAGCAGGTTTTGCAATATCTAAAAACTATAAGAATTTAGAATTTAACAACGCCAGGTGTAATATCCTAAAATGTTTTGAGGAGCGAAATTTTCATTTTAAAATTCCATTGAATAACTTTTTATCTTTAAATTATGTTCCTCGAGCAAGATTTGGATCTGTGTCTGTAAATCCACGAATTGGTTTTGAGCATAGATTGCTCCAAGGACTCAGCTTCAATCATACTTTGGGTTATTCACAAATCTTTTTTGTGAATACAAGAAATGGTGTTGGAACTTCTAGGTTTGGAGCGAACTATGGTTATGGAAATAATCTTAGGTGGTATATTCTTAAGCGAAGAAATATTGCTAAGGGTAAATCAGCTGATAACCTTACAGGAATTTATGCAGAGACTTCAGTTAGTTTTTTTGAATCAAGAAATTTGAGTTCTGAAGAACCACAGGAATTGAATTATAAGCTTAGACACTTTTCTTATGGGTTAAATCTTGGTTACCAAACTAGATTATTTAAAAACCTTTACATTGATTTTCAGGGATATTTTAGAGAAACGAATCTTAATGGAAAGGTTGTTAAGCCTGGTGTTTTGATCCCATTTGCTGATGGAACTTTCCAGAGTTATGGTCTCAGCTTGGAAGTTGGCTTTTTATTTTAAGCCAAATTTAACTAGCCAATAGCCGATAGTATGAAATATTCAGCTTGAATATCTGTTTTTATTAGACGATATTTACCTTTCAATATTAGACTATGAAGATTAAAAAATATATTCCTTTTGCTTTGGCCCTTTGTATTGGCCTCACACTTTCTACCACCGCAAGCTCTTGCAAGGTAAAAGAAGGATGTGGGCTTGAGGATCAATTGGCAGCACCTACCAATAAGAGAACTGGGGAGTTGTCTACAAAGAGAGGATCTTCAACACTTTTCAATCCAAAGAAGGTAAAGAAGAGTCGTAAGAAGTAAAATCTTTATTACCATCGCCTTAACAAGTCTTAACAAGGAATAAAGAGACTTTAACCGATCAACTATATATTTTGTTATCAAAGCTTTTTAGTTTTGAGCTATTATTTATTTACATCAAAATTTAAAACAATGAAAAATCATTTACTTTCAGCTCTAATTATGCTGTTTGCCGGAACTTCTTTTGGGCAATTTTTCTCTAAGCCTGTAGAAGGGTTTTCAAAGAAAAAACCATGTTACGTAACCTTAAAATCTGGAGAGGAATTAGTAGGTACTATTAAAGATCTAGATAGAAAAAAGGGACTAATTGATGAAATCACACTAGAAGTAGGAAAGAAAGATAAAAGAAAACTTACTCCAGACATGATTGCATTCGCTTACTTGCCTGAAAGTGGTTTGAATAAAGTAGCTTCTGCTGTTGATGTGGTTTATGATGCAACTCAGTGGGAATCAAGTGATATTAATGGTGAGTACATGACAGATGGTTATGCATATTTTGAGCAATCAACTGTACAATTAAAGAAAAAGAAAATTGAAGCTTTATTACAATTGGTAAACCCAGCTTTCAATAATCCAGTAAAAGTATTCCACGATCCGTGGGCTAAAGAATCTGCTTCTGTAGGTGTAGCGGGAATTAAAGTAGCTGGTGGTCTAGAAAAATCATACTGGGTAGTTACTGGTAGCGGACCAGCTTTCAAAGTTGAGAAGAAAGATTACGATGAGCAGATTAGCAAAATTTATGGCAGTTGTTCTGGCTACATCTCAAAGTTAGGAGATGATCCTAAGTGGGCAGATTTTCCTGAAGCACTATTTAATTATTCGAAAGAGTGTAAATAGTAAAAGACAAAATTATTTTTGAAGGGTTGGCTCATTGGGTTAACCCTTTTTTTATATATAATAGTATTCTTGATCTTCTGACTCTCTGCTAAAATATTTGCGCAAAGCAAAGATTAAAATAAAGATGGCAAGTCCTGGGAAGATTGCCAGCCACCATGCACTGAAGAATTGTCTAGAACTACTCAACATTGAGCCCCAGGTAACCACCTCTAAAGGTAAACCCAGTCCCAAGAAACTTAGCAATGATTCTACAAGCACAGTACTTGCAATCCCATATACAAGATAGGTTTGGATCGGAGTCATGATGTTGGGAATAATATGGCTGATAAACAACTTAGAAGTTGAAATGCCCATTCCTTCTGCTGCTAAGATAAACTCCTGAGATTTTACTTTTAATATTTCCGATCTAGCAAGTCTAATAATGATCGGTATCCTAATGATCGTAATTAGTAAGATTACATTCCAAATTGATCTAGTTGACATCAAGCTGAGGAAAAGTAAGATGATGAAAATGCCTGGAAGTGTTTTCTGTATTTCTAAAACTTTTAAAATAAATGTATCTAAGGATATGCTTATTCTTGCCTTAATTTTTGATCCTTTGCCGTTCAATAGAAACAAAGCAAGGATGAGAAAAATCCAAAGACCGAAAAATAGGAATTTATAGGAAGAATAGATAACATAGAAAAAGCACATGAAGCTTATCAAAGCTAATCCGATTATTGAAAGGATATTCAGTTTTAATTTGTCATTGCCGTAATAGGCTGCTAAAAAACCAATACACAAACCAATTAGCAAAGAAAAAAGACTTGACAAGAGGGCAATTAGTAAGGTGATTTTTGCTCCATTTAATAAACCATACAATACAGAACGACCAAGTCCATCAGTTCCCAAAATATAATCCGGGTGCTCAAAGGGAGCCTTGTAAATATTTTTTATATCAGTTGCTGAGGCAAGATTTTGAGAGTCTACTAAAAATGCTATCAGAGCAAGTACTACAAAAATGACTAAAACGATCAGTGATCCTCTTTCTGTCTTATTGGATAATATGTTTGTAATACGACTCAACTTAATTTCAATCTTGGGTCAAATGATTCGTATAAAATATCCGCCAGCCAAAAACTAATTGTTGTAACGAGGGCAATGAGTAAAACAATTGGAAAAACCATATTCCAATCAGCAAGCAAAATGGAGCTGTACAATAATTTTCCTATGCCTGGAATATTAAATATTATCTCTAAAATTAATGAGCCCGAAACTGCAGCAGGAATTGCGTTTGTAAGGAGGGTCAAAATTGGAAACATGGCATTTTTAAATCCATGACCCTTGATTAAAGCTTTTTTAGGCAGACCTTTTTGTTTTGCTGTAAGTATGTACGGCCGATTCAATTGTGTTTTTAAATTACTCGCCATAATGCTGCTAATATTTCCAGTGGTGTGGAGCACAACGCATATGATGGGCAATATCAGATGAAGAAAATTATCAAACAATTGTTTTAAAAAGGTATCACCACTAAAATCCATTGCGTGGACAGCAGGAAAGATGTTTGTCAATTTTCCATAATCGCTGGTAGTAAAAAAAACAATTGCCAATGTTGCTATCCAGAATAAGGGCATTGTGAAAAAAATATCAAGCATGATTTGGATATTTTTCCATATTGAAGCATTGCTACTGACCTGTTTGTAACCTAAAAAGATCCCAAGCAAATAAGAAATCAAAATGGACAGCAAGGATATTGATAAGGTCCACGCTAGCGCCTTCATGATTTTAGGCATCACCAAATTATGGCTGATTTTTGATTTTAATTCCTTATTACCGAAAATTGAACTTATCCAATAATGATACTGGTTGTTTGTTCCATTCCATTGAAAACTGGGATAAAACCAATTGGATGTTTGGCTTGCTTTAAATTCATCTATAAGCTTGATGTCATTTGCTTCTAACTCAGAGTAATCAATTGATGTAGTTCCTTTTTCTGAAAGCTCATCTGCAATCTTCGTAAGTAAGCTTGGTGTCGTGCTACTATTATTAATTTTTAAATAGGATTGAACTTTGTCCCAACTATAGCCTGCCGCCAATAATTTTTTGGCCTTCTTCTTTTCTAATGGGTAAACAATTTGATCATAGTCTTTCGGAAGATAGTTAGGTCTAATAGAGAAGTAGAATTTTGCCTTATCTAAGCCAAGTTTGAAAGCTTCATTTTCGTAGGCTTCTTTTGTGTATGGTGCAGCATCAGATTCTTCTTGATGAAAGATGCCAAGGCTTTGCTCAACTGGATCTTGGGGTACAATGTATCTAGCAAAGAAAATGATAATGCTAACCGCAAGCAGTAGTGGAAATATTAAAATTAATTTTTTTAAATGTCCTAAGAGCATGCAAACTAATTTTGCGCCGGCTTAATCTTAAAGGTATTAGCCAAATAACCTGGACGCTTTGCCGTAACTGAAGCTTCAAAATCAGAGCTTACAATTAATTTTTGCGTAGGACTGAATAAGAAAATGACAGGTTGCTCATCATAAATTACTTTGTGAAAATCTTCAAATAATTTTTCACGCTTCTTAGTGTCATTTTCGTTTCGGATTTTTTCGATGAGTTCATCTGCTTTGTCTGAATTGAATGCACTTAGATTGCTTCCTTTTTCTTTAATGTTATCTGAGTGCCACCTTCTGTAAGGATCAAGTGGGACTATGTCTTGACCTTCTGCTAAAGCGGCCATGTCATAATCATAGGTATAAATATTTTCAGTTCTCATTCTCCTAATGTCTTTGGTCACAATATTTATTTTTACTCCTGCTTTTGCAGCTTCTTCTTGGAATAGCAAAGCTACTTTTTGTCCTAGTTCTCCACCAGTAATCAATAACTCTAATTCTAAATCTTCTACTTTTCCATTGATGAGTCTGTCAACAATATCATTGTTATTACTATCTGTCCAACCTGAATCTTCTAATAAAGATTTCGCCTCATCAATATTGTAAATTTTATCACTTAGATTCTCATTGTAAGCTTCTTTATTAGGATGGATGGGGCCAGTAAGTGCTGTCCCATACCCGTATTCTATATTTTCAATCATGCCATTTACATCTACCAATTTGGCAAGTGCCTTTCTTGTTTTGGCATCACTGAGTAATGGATTCTGATTGTTGATAGCAATGTAGTAATATCTTGTTGAAGGTGAATTGAGATAGTTGGCAGATGGAAATTCTTTTTTCAGATTTTCAAAATTAACTGCTGGTAATCCTTTTACAACATCAAGCGCACCATCCTTTAAGGCTGTGATGGCAGTCATTTCATCAGCAATGATTTTGAAGTTCATCTTTGAAACATTGCTCTCTAGAAAAGGATTGTTCTTGTAGTTGTCTCCCCAAAAGTTTTCAAGCTTTGAGATTGTCAAAGATTGGTCCGTTTCCCATGAGTCCAATTTGTATGGACCATTGCCTAAAATGTCAGTTGTGTAATGTCTTGCATCATTAAAATCTTCTACAAATTCTGAGAGTCCTTCAATGGTACTTGCATCTTCAATTTGTTTTATCTCATCCAAACTTATATTGTCTAGGACTGTATTGTTTTTGTATCGATGCTTAGGAAGCAAAAAGATGGTAGATACCATTTCTTTTGCCAGCATGTATTCTGCATTGGCGTATACACGTATCATGTTTGGATTATTTTGATCTAGCTTGATATCTTGAATATTTGCCAAGGTAGACTTCCATGATCGTGGACTTGTGAGCTTTAGTAAAACAGACTTTATGGTAAATGCATAGTCTGCTGCAGAAATACTTTGTCCATCATGCCATTTTGCATCTGCAATAAGTTCAATGTCAAAGTATGACTTTCCTTGACCGTCGGTTTGTTGAATTGGTAATGATTTTAGTAATATAGGAAACAACTCCAATGTAGTAGGGTGGAAGTCCCCAACAGGAACATAGATATATTGATACACCTCTCTTCCAATTGATCTTGAATCGTAGACAGGGTTTATGCGCTCAGGGTCTGCCGGCAAAAGAATATTGATATTATCTCTTGAGGGTGGTGGTGCATCTTGCTTGCAAGCAACTATAAAAATGCAAGACAGCAGACTGAAAAGGACGGTTTTAATTGGTTTAGTCATGGAATTAGTATCTTATTATTAAAGATAATAAACAATTTAAAGGCAATGGCATTATAACTTAAGATGAAAAAAACTGTAGTTATAACGGGAGGCACTGGCCTCATTGGGAGTAGACTAGTCGAATTGTTAGATTCTGAAAGCTATGATATTCGGATTTATACTCGTAAGCCTAGAGAATCTCATAAGAATGTGAGCTATTATAAATGGGATCTTGATCGTGGTGAAATGGATATTGAAGGTCTGCGAAATGTGCATCATGTGGTTTCCTTGGCGGGTGCTGGTATTGCAGACAAGCGATGGACAGATAAAAGGAAAAAGTTAATCATTGATAGCCGGGTAAAGGGCATTGAATTGATTGCTGAAAAGTTGACTGAGCTTAATCACAAGCCTGAATCAATTGTAGCGGGTTCTGCTATTGGAATTTATGGGAACAGGGCAGATTCAAAATTGACTGAAAACGCCAGTGCTGGTGAGGATGAGTTTTTGGTTGAAAGCACAAGTCTGTGGGAGCAATCCTCACAAAAGTTGGCAGAACATACAGATCAATTTTCCCTCCTTCGAATTGGAATTGTTTTGAGCACAAAAGGTGGAGCCTTAGAAAAGATGTTAATCCCATTACGTTTCGGGGTGAGCGGATACTTTGGCAACGGAAAGCAGTACTATTCCTGGATTCACTTGGACGATATATGTGCTATGATTATCAAAGGAATAGAAGATAAAAATTGGAAAGGAATTTATAATGGGACAAGTCCTCATCCATTGACCTTACGGCAAATGGCAAAAGAAATAAAAAATACCTATCTGCCGATTGCTTTGGCGCTCCCTGTTCCTGAATTTTTGTTGAGGATGGCAATGGGAGAGATGACCAATATGCTTACGAATAGCACAAGGGTGATACCTGAGAAAGCAATATCTCAAGGATTCGAATACTCATTTACGGAAGTGAAAGAAGCGGTAATGGATCTTAAGAAAAGAAAGATCTAAGGCTCGAAAATTTCAATAGTCTTGTTGGCACGGATCATATCTGTGAACTTTCCTTTGAATCTTGTAGCTCTTACCATGTGATTATCAATCCAGTGGTAATTTCCACCTCTTGGCTTACCCATAAGAAGGCCATGATACTTGAAATTATGCTTAGCTAACCAAGCTTCAGTAACTTCTCTGTGAGCTTCA
The DNA here is from genome assembly GCA_938033975.1 of uncultured Saprospiraceae bacterium. Classification (GTDB taxonomy): domain Bacteria; phylum Bacteroidota; class Bacteroidia; order Chitinophagales; family Saprospiraceae; genus JAHDBF01. The sequence goes on from CALHKJ010000456.1 coordinate 16,389, forward strand.
GTTCGGGAAGTAAAAAAGGTAATTATTTGACCTTCATCGTACCATTTATTGATAGTCTCCAGTGCGTCTGGATATAATTCTGCTGTTACCATTCTTTCTGGCTCCTCATTTGGGATATCGTCACATATCGTTCCGTCGATATCGATAAGGAAATTTCTTACTTCATCCCCTAATACTGGGCTAAGTAGCTTTCCGTCCTCTCCTTTTAGTGTTTGTAGTTCGTGCTTTTTATCGCTCATTATCTTGAATTTGTTGCAAAGATAAGTAAGATACTGATACTTTAAAAGGAAATATATTGCACAGGGTCCAATGGAACGCCTTGAAACCACAATTCAAAATGGAGATGTGGGCCAGTTGTCTGCTCCCCGCTATTTCCAATTATGGCAATGGCTTCGCCAGTTGTTACGTAATCTCCTTCATTTTTTAAAAGGACAGAGTTGTGTTTGTAAACGGAGATAATGTTGTCGCTATGCTGTATGCTAATAGTGTTTCCAGTTTCAATGGTCCAGGCCGCGTTGATGACTACTCCTTCGCTGACTGCAACGATAGGTGAATTTTTTGGAGCGATTATATCAACGCCTAAATGTTCTTGAAGGGCATTGAATGGAGCGCTCATACGGCCTCTCACCGGTGATACAAGATGCATCAATTTGGATCTCAGTTCTGAGAGTTCTTTTGTTTCTGATTGGGTATTGGTGGCTTTGATCTCATTTTCAATGGAGTTTGTGGCTATGCTAGGTGTGGATAAGTCCATCAATTGAGGGTTAGAATTTTTGATAAATTCTTGATCTCCATTCAACATATTAACCAAGCCATCTATATAAACTTTCTGATCTGTTAAAGTTTGCTCTAAGTCAATAACTTGCTTGTTCAGTTGGATGAAGGCGCTACTACTTTCTACGTTGTCAATACCAAAGATGAAGTGCTTGATGGGCTTGAATGAAAAAAGGAGTACACAAAAGAGAAAGACCAATAAAATAAGGGTCATGACACTCAAAATAAAGCCTAAAAGGGAGAATTGGAAGGATCTTAGCTCTTTGAGACTTTCAGGATCTGCTATCCCAACTCTATACTTTGTTTTTAATTTTTCCCAAAGGGAGTCCTTTTCTAAGCTCTTGTCGTTCATATGAATATGACTTGATTCATGTATTAAAGTGCAAATAGGGTGTAAAATTGGAATAATTAAAATAATTTTGCAGCAAATCAGTTTATATAGGTGATAATAAGTAGCTGATTTTCTCCCAAAACTGCACTAATTACAGCATTTTACTAAAAAATATTACGTTGAATATACTAAGGTCTACTTTAGCCCTCCTGATGGCAATTTTACTTTTATCCTCCTGTGTAACAGAAAGGAAGAAAAGCGACATCAAGGGAACGAAGAAGTTTTACCATAATACGACTGCTTATTATAATGCATTTTTCAATGCAGAAGAACTGATGGCAGAAAGTGTTATGAATATGCAATCTGCACATATCGATAATTACAATGATCTTATCAGCGTATACGATTACACAAATCTTCAGAATCCAAGAATAGAAGCGAGCAATCTTGATATTGCCGTTGAGAAAGTTTCAAAGTCTGCCTCTTTGCATAGACAAAGTCACTGGGTGGATGATTGTTATGTGTTGATAGGTAAAGCGCAGTTTTATAAGCAAGATTATGAGACAGCTGAAGAGACGCTTATGTTTTTTGAAGAAGAGTTTGATCCATTCAATCCATATGGAAAAAATTATGATCCAAGTAAGGAAGCATCTAGAGCAGAAAAAGAAAAGCAACGTAAAATAGAAAAGAAGGCAAAAGAGGCGGAAAGAAAAGAAGAGGTAGAGCAAAGAGAAAAGTCGGAAAAAGAAAAACAAAAAGAGAGAAAGGCTGCTCAGAAGGAAAGGGAAAGACTGAAGAAGGAGCAGATGAAGGATAGAAAAAGAAATGGCGGAAGGTCAGGAACAAAAACCAGAGCTCCTAAAACTGAGACACCAACTAAAGAAGAAGTAAAGGAAGAAAAGAAAGAAGAAGAGGAAAAAAAGAAAGAGGAGGAAAAGGAGAAGGAAGAAGAAATCGACGAGTTGAGTGATGGTCTCTTTGGTCATACAACAGCATACTGGAATGGATTATACTGGTTAGCAAGAACATTGATCGAGAGAGAAAATTATTCTTCAGCGGAGTACTACTTAAATAAGATCAGTGGTTCGAATGCACAAGAAGAAGTGAGAAGTGAAATCCCTGCTGCTCGTGCACACCTTAATATCAAAAATGAAGATTACGATGCTGCTCTTGATTATCTGAATGAAGCCATTGCAGTAAGCAAAGACAAATTTGCGAAAGCGAGATATGCTTACATCAGAGCTCAAATATTTGAGAGACTAGGAAATCCAAATGCGGCTTTTGCAGAGTTTGAAAGATGTAGATCTTTTAAGCCTGATTTTGAAATGGCATTTTATGCAGATATCAATGATTTGAAATTGTCTCATTCCATTGGGAAGATTAATTCGAAGAGTGCCATCAAGAAGATGGAGAGAATGCTTGAGGAAGATAAATACCTTGACTTTAGAGGGCCTATTTATTTTTCAATTGGTGAGGTGCTTTTAAATGATGGAAATACTGAGGCTGCTATTACTGCATTTAAAACTGCAACCGGTGAAGGAGGAACTCAGGATCCCGATCTATTCTATAGACTTGCCAATTTGCTGTTTGATCAACAAGATTATGCTTCTGCAAAGCAATACTTTGATAAGACTTTGGAATATATGCCGAAGTCAGATTCAAGATATCCGCAGGTAAGAAAGTATGCCAATTCATTAAAAGATATTTCATTGACCATAGAGCAAATTGATCTTCAAGATAGTTTGTTGACTTTGGCTTCATTGCCAGAAGATGAATTAAGAGAAAGGGCTATAGAGGCCATTAAGAATCGCCCTGAAGAAGAAGTACTTGCTGGAAATCCAAATGCACCAAGCCAAACTACCAACAATGGAGTTGGTAGAAGATATGGCTCTGGTCAAAGTAGCTTTTTTGCATACAACCCCATTGCATTGAATCAAGGGAAGTCAGAATTTGTGAGAGAGTGGGGGGATAGACCATTAGAGGATAATTGGAGAAGATCTTCAATTGGCGCTTCATTTACTGATGAAATCGCAGAGGATACTGGTGAAAAAGAAATTTCGGAAGAAGAGATTGATGCTTTCATCAGTAATATTCCAACTTCGAAATTGGCTGAAGAAACTGCCAAAAGAAAATTGTCAACTGCACTATTTGATCTTGGCTTTATGTACAGAGAAAGATTACAAAACTATAAGAAGTCTAGTGAGACCTTAGATAGGATAGTTGAGGAGTTTCCAAGTTTTCAAAAAATGGATCAAGTATACTTTTATCAATACTTAAACAATCAGGATCTAGGCAATACTAGCAAAGCACAGCGTTTTGTTAATTTAATGAAAGAGGAATATCCTGACTCGAGATATACAAAAATTGCAACAGATCCAAATTATGTAAAAAAGGAATTGGCTGCTGAGAATGAGTTAGATGATTTTTACAATGAGACCTATTCTTACTTTGAAAATAAAGATTTTGAGACGGTGATAAATCGTGCAATGAAATCTGCTAAGCAATTTGGAGAGAACAATGAATTTGCACCAAAATTCTCACTTCTTTCTGCTATGAGTATTGGTAGCACTAAAGGCAAAGAGGAATATATTAAAGCTTTAGATCAATTGGTAAAGCGATATCCGAATACACCTGAGCAGACAAGAGCGAAAGAAATATTAAGATTCTTGAAAGGAGATGAAGAGGCATTTAACTCTATTCTTTACGATGAGGAGACTCAGAAATTTGAGAAAAATAAAGATGGACTTCACTATGTAGTTGTCGTCTTGTATGATGCTTCAGGTTCTGATGTAGATCAGGCAAAAATTAGCATCTCTGGATTTAACAGACAGTTCTTCAAATCAGATAGGCTACAACAAAGTGATATCTCTTTAAACAGAGACTTGAATAGTCATTTGATCCTGATAAGAAAATATTCTAATGAGGCGAGAGCAATGGATTATTGGAAGACAGTCCAGAAGAATGAAGATAAGTTTATGACTACTGGAGCTAACTATGAATTTTATCCAGTTACTCAAAATAACTACAGAGAGATCATTAAGCAAAAATCAATTAATGCTTATCGAGCTTATTTTGAGAAAGAATACCTGGGGAATTGAAATGAAAATAAAAATCAAAATTAAAATGCCAGCCCGCTGAGGCGCTGTGAAGGTTGGATTTAGGAAATTAAAATGCTTGCCCGCCGAAGCATTGCGTAGGTGGGAAAATTAAAATGCCAGCCCGCTGTGGCGCTGCGAAGGTTGGATTTAGGAAATTAAAATGCTTGTTCGCCGAAGCATTGCGTGGTGGGAAAATTAAAATATAGGGGGCTCAATCATTTTAATGACATGAGCACTGCTCTTTAGGAGAGGGAATAAAAAAAAGCCGATTCATGTTATGAATCGGCTTTTATATTTGGGTTGAAAATGTGTTTATCCTAGTACCTCCTTATAAAGGATTGGTGTTTTGTATTCTCTTTTCATGGTGTGTTTGATCACATCAAAAGCTGTAACTACTCCTTTTAGTTCGTTTCTTAAATTGACTACTGGGAGTGTTTTAAATCGCTTGTCCATAAAAAGTTCTGCGGCAGTCCCCACCTTATCTAATGGTGAGATCTTAATAATCTTCTTGCTCATAATTTCCGAAACTTTCATTTCGGCATTGTTTTCATTTGCATTGTGGTGTTTCCACAGATCGTGTGTGGTAATCATTCCTACTAATTTGCCTTCCTCAACTACGGGAACCTGTTGGACTTTATGAAAAACCATTAGATTTGAAAGTTGCCTAAGGCTTTGTTCTGGTGTAACAACAACGGGGTCGGTTGTCATGATTTTTCGTACTTCTTGATTCAGCATAAAAGTGAGTTTTTATTGTTAAGAAAATCAACTTTAATCACAAAGAGTCCGAGTGCTATTTCAATTGCTTGTCTTAAGATAGAAAATTTTTAGCGAAATTTCCAAATTTGGTGGCCTATTGTAGCTGCTAAGTATCACTTTGTAGCTGTTGAGTAGGCATTTATGGACTTTCTCTATTTTTTTAATGGTATTGCTATCTTCACTTTCTAGATGAGATATTATAAAGGAAAAAAAGTATGGATAACTGGAGCCAGCGCCGGAATTGGTAAGGCATTAGCACTTAGTTTGGCCTCAGAAGGTGCGGATTTGATACTCTCTAGTAGAAAGAGAGAAAGCCTTGAAGCTGTAAAGCTGGCTTGCGGTAAACAAGTAAAAGTTGATATACTAGTATTGGATTTAGAGGATCATCAAGGAATTGAGAAGACATTTAATGAAAATGTTGATTTGATTCAAGATGTAGATGTGTTGATCAACAACGGAGGTATATCACAAAGATCTCAGGTGTCGGAAACAGATTTTTCTGTTTACAAAAAACTCATGGATGTCAACTATTTAGGAACGGTGCAGTTAACAAGGTTGTTACTTCCTTTTTTTATTAAAAGAAATAAAGGACAATTTGTAGTGATGAGCAGTGTGGCTGGAAAGTTTGGAGTACCATATAGATCTGGATATTCTGCTGCAAAAATGGCTCTTCATGGCTTTTTTGATGCTTTGAGGGCGGAAGTAAGCAAAACAGACATCACAGTATCAATTATTTGTCCTGGATTTGTTAAGACTGATATTTCGAAAAATGCCATTACAGGAGACGGAAATAAGTACGAAAAAATGGACGAAGCCCAAGAAAAAGGCATGGATGTGAGCGTTTTGGCAAAAGAAATCCTTAAAGCTGTACAAAATCACAAAGCAGAGGCTTATTTTGGGGGCTTTAGAGAAACTAAATTAGCTATATTCGTGTCAAAATTGTTTCCTAATCGATTCAGAAAAATAATTGCGAAAGCCAAGGTAAAATAACTAACAAGTATGGATATTTTCGATAGAATTAAAAATGATATGGGCCCACTAGGCAGATATGCTGATGTGGCTGAAGGATATTATATATTTCCCAAACTCGAAGGTGAACTAAGTAACCGCATGAAGTTTAAAGGAGAGGATGTAATTGTATGGTCGATTAACAATTACTTAGGACTAGGAAATCATCCAGATGTAAGAAAGGCTGATACGCAAGCAACAGAAGATTGGGGACTAGCTTATCCGATGGGATCAAGAATGATGTCTGGTAATACACAGATGCATGATGACTTAGAAAAGGAGTTGGCTGATTTTGAAAACAAGGAGGCTGCTGTTCTGGTAAACTTTGGTTACCAAGGAATCATGTCTGCGATTGATTCTTTACTTTCAAGAAGAGATGTAGTGGTGTATGACGCAGGATGTCACGCTTGTATTGTAGATGGAGTAAGAATGCACTCTGGAAAAAGATTGGTATTCCAACACAACGATATTGAAAGCTTAGAGAAGCAATTGAAAACTGCTACTAAGATTGCTGAAGAACAAGAAGGAGGAATTCTTGTGATTTCAGAAGGTGTATTCGGAATGAGAGGTGATCAAGGTAAGCTGAGAGAGATTGTTGCTTTGAAAGAAAAATATTCATTTAGACTTTTGGTTGATGATGCACATGGTTTTGGAACCTTGGGTAAAACAGGATCAGGAGCAGGTGAAGAACAAGGAGTTCAAGATGATATCGATTTGTACTTTGCCACATTTGCGAAAGCGATGGGATCTGTAGGAGCATTTCTAGCAGGAGACAAAGACACAATTCAATTTATCAAATACAACATGAGATCTCAGATCTTTGCAAAATCATTGGCGATGCCTATCGTACAAGGTGCAAAGAAGAGATTGGAGATGTTGAGAACAATGCCTGAGTTTAAAGACAAGCTTTGGGCGAATGTAAGACAATTACAATCTGGTCTTAAAGAGGCTGGCTTCGATATAGGAAATACAAATTCATGTGTGTCTCCAGTATATATGAAAGGATCAGTAGAAGAAGCGATGAAGCTTGTTTATGATCTAAGAGAGAACCACAGAATTTTCTGTTCGATTGTAGTTTATCCAGTTGTACCAAAAGGAATCATTCTATTGAGATTGATACCGACTGCAGTACACACTTCTGAGGACATTGTGGAAACAATCGAAGCATTCAAAGCTGTACAAATCAAATTAAAGGCGGGAGCTTACGACGGAGAGAAAGTAAGTTAAGTTTTAGATGACAGAGCCATTAATTTCCGGAATCCAACAAATTGGCATAGGTAACATTTCTGTGTACGATACATGGGAGTGGTACAAAAATAATCTTGGTATGGATCTGCCTGTTTTTGACGAAGCAGCAGAGGCGGCATTGATGTTGCCTTATACCGAAGGTGAACCAAGAAGTCGTCATGCAATATTGGCACTCAATATGATGGGTGGGGGTGGAGCAGAAATTTGGCAATATACTTCTCGTACAGGTCAGCCCGCAAAGTTTGATATCAAGCTTGGAGACTTGGGGATTTACGCTTCCAAATTCAAATCTCCGAATGTAAAGAAATCACACGAAGTACTTTCTGCAAACAATCCTGTTTCTGCTATATCTAAAAATCCAGAAGGGAAAGATCACTTCTACCTTCATGATCCATTTGGCAATCCCATTGAGATTGTGGAATCAGAAAATTGGTTTGGAAAAGGGATATCACATTCAGGTGGAGTGTATGGCGCAGTGATTGGTGTTTCTAATATTGATAAGTCCAAAGAGTTTTATAAAAACATCTTGGGTTTTGACAAGGTAGTCTATGACACTCAAGGTAAATTTGATGACTTCTCTTACTTAAAGGCAGACGGTAATGAATTTAGAAGGGTGCTACTAAGACACTCGAAAGAAAGGGTAGGACCTTTCAGCAAGTTGCTTGGTGCTGGTGAAATCGAATTGGTGCAAGCGCTTGATCAGGATGCAAACAAAATCTTTCAAGATAGAATGTGGGGTGATCTAGGATACATCCACCTTTGCTTTGATATTGTTGGTATGGATGCACTTAGAGAAAAGTGTAAAAATCAAGGCTGTGCATTTACGGTGGATAGCGGTGACTTTGATATGGGAGAAGCAGCTGGACATTTTGCATACATCGAAGATCCAGATGGTGCATTGATCGAATTTGTAGAAACACACAAGGTGCCTATCCTTAAGAAAATCAATTGGTACTTAGATCTAAAGAAAAGACCTGCTGGCAAATCTTTGCCGAGATGGATGTTGAAGGCGATGGGCTTGTCGAGGGTAAAATGAAGACTCAGAGACTTAAGACGAAAGACGAAAGATTATGAAGCGTGTCTTACGAAGTATCTTCTGATTAGGAAACTAACAATCTGAACTAAACTTACTATTCCTGCAATTTTCCACGAGAAGATAAGTCCCACAATAATAAAGCATAATAATATCCAGGTTGGGAATATGAACATTCCGAAAGCCAACTTGATGCTTGAGATGAAAGCTACTTGGCTGATCTTATTTTTTGCAACCCAGAAGTAAAGTAAGAAGGCTGGTAGGTTGGGCAGTAAAAGAATCCAAGAAATGATGTTGGCAAATGCGGAAGGTTTTTGTTCTACAAAATGAGTATTGCTATTTGCAAGTGTTCTAATTTCTTGGAATGGAAGTTTCTCATTTTTTTGGTTGAATACCAATTTTCTATTTTCGTAATTGCCATCATCTTCTGGGATAACAAGATTTTCTTTGATAGCATCAGCTATGCTCACCCTAAATTTGTTGAGGTCTCTTGGTCCTGGTTTTCCGTCCTCAGGCATAAAATCTTTTACTCTGATTGGTGCACCGTAATTTAGAATTAGTTTTCTGCTTGATCTTGTGTGGCTGAAGTAATTCAATCCAACGGGTACAACATAGATATCCTTCTCATTGACCAACTGCGAATTGAAGGCAATTCTTGATACTCCTTTTGAAATGGGTCTGAGGAAGTGAGTATGGTGATGATTCCCTTCCGGAAATATTAAAATTCTCTTGTCTTGCAGTAATAGATCTTTGATGGTTTCGAATATCGCCTCGTTTTTTGAGAGTGATGCATAGCCATCTCGGATTCTGTAAATAGGTATCATGTTGAATGAAGACAGGATCCATTTGGTTGCTGGCTTGAAAACATCTGACCTTGTGAGGTAGTACACTGGGAAGGGAGAAAGGGTGCCTAAGATCACTGCATCCATAAAGGCTGCTTGATGGTTTACCGCATAGATGAAAGGTGCATCACCGGCAGGAATATTCTCTTCTCCATTGATCTCAATTTTTCCAAAATATAGGAGAACATTGAGTTTGGCGACCTGACGCCAGAATATGTACATGAATCTCTTTAACACGGAGTCAAAGTAAATACATTTCTGAGTTTCTTAATTGAAATTTAGAAGGAAATTGAGTCGGGATCAAATTTTAAATATGGATTACCTTCCAAGATGAAGCCTGCCCAATAAAATGGGTGCGTGTATTCTTCTTGTGCTTTCATACTAATCTTGGCATTTTGAAGTGCTTGGGATGCAGTCATCCCGCTTTTTAGATTTTGATGGAAGTGAAGCATTAGTTTGCTGGTGGATTGATCGTTTACTTTCCAAAGAGACTTGATTACGGTCTCCGCTCCGGATTGCAGAAAATCTCTAGAAAGTGAAAATATTCCTGCACCAGGCTTGAGTGTACCTGTTCCGCTTTCGCAAGAGCTTAGGATGACCAGCTTGCTGTCCCAATCCATGACTTTTAAAGAAAAGCCATAGACAGGTTGTTCTTTGCCTTCTTCGTCTCTGACTAGGATATAATTGTCGAGAGGATTTTTGGTGCTCGAACTAGAGTGACTAGAGATGTGGACAATATCCTTGTCCAATGCACTTTGAATTTTTTCTTCTGTGAACTCAAAACCAGAATAAGAACTTGAGTTGGTATATAGCTCATTGATAGACATCACCTCATTCAGCCCAAACATCAATTCAGGAACTGATTTTTCTCCACCTTTTTTCAGCGTCTCAGAACTAGAATAGCTGGCTGTAAAAAGCTCATCATCCAATAACTCCGTTTCTTGATTGATGGCTTCTGAAATTTGAGAAGCATAGGAGATTGTATAATGATCCACAAGATAGCTTCCATCTTTTGATTGTATCAATTCGATAGGGAATTCAAAAAACTTACCATCAGGAATGAAGCTAATTTGAGGGTGATCTGGTGAAAGAAAATCACTAAATAAGTTATCCAAATAGTCTGGCTCAAAATTGTAAGTTAGATCTTTTGAGCCATTGATTTTTTCTTTAATGGCTGCTAGCGTTTTTTCTTTATCCAGTTTGATGAGTTTAATGTCATCGGATGTTATCCGACTAAGAAACAGCGAAGAGTCTGATTGGATAAAGTCGATTATTTGTGTTTGTTGATCGATATCCGATAAGTTCAAATTTTGATCGTTGAACATTGCTTCTTCTTCTGTGATCTCAGGAAGTGTTTGTTTGAGATCGTAGAGTTCTTTGTGTAGGAAGTAAAGATCTTCAAAAACAGAAAGATCCTGATAGTTGGTATCGAGATAACGCCCCACTTCTAGTTCTCTTTTTTCTATTTCATGTTTTAGGTAGTTTATCTTCTGGAGTTCTTTGTCATTTGGTTTTTTATTTCCTAAAACTGATCTAGAATCAGAAACTTTGTTGTACAAGCTTTTGATGTCGTTTAGGTGGTTGAGAAGTTCATGTTTTGAAATATTGGTCCCATCATATGATTCATGTAAAGCTTCAAGGAAGATGTTGTTGGATTTGTAAATGGCAAGGGCATAGTGATCGTTTACAATGCTTTCTCCGTGTTTTTTGTAAGAATTTACTAATTTTTTCGACTCATCAATAAGCTTTGCTAAATCCTTTAAGTTGTGGGATTTTTGAAATTTTAAATTATAGAAGGATTGTTTCCTTAGTGTCAAATAACTTTTATGTAATTCATTGGCAGGTTCTTCTTTGATTTTTTGAAGCCAAGTTTCTGCCTCAGGGATATTTTGAGTTTCCAATAATGCATCTATAAGGTAAAGGATGTTAAATAAATTTGGAGCTTTGTGAAAGGGCTGTGTTTTATCAATTTCATTTTTTAAATTTTTAATCACAAACTGATTATCAGCTGTCACATAATTTAGATGCATATTTATTGACTTATCATAAGCAGGACTATATTG
>CALHKJ010000457.1 GCA_938033975.1 uncultured Saprospiraceae bacterium
TCCAATAATGAAATTGCAGAAAAGGTTTTGAATAGAATTGGAGATCAAAATTATGGTCGACATTTCTATAGAATGCTTGGCATTATCAATACAAGCAGTTCATCAAAATTTCCTGTTTCTGTTTTTGAAATTCTCAATCAATTATCATCAGATATAGAAGAGGAAAAGATTGAGTTTGTACTCAAGGCTTTTTATGGTAAAGAAATTTTGAAAAACATGAAGAGAAGGCAGGTCAAAAGATTGAAGAAAATATTGAATGATCCAAAATTTAATGAATCGGAAGCAGTTTCAAAATTGATGATAGAAATTGAAAATAATCGAAAAAGAAAATCATGAATCCAAATTGGGATTCTTGTAAGATAAATTAACATTTACGTAATTAAAAAAATAAAATGATAAGAGTACTACTAATTATTCTCATTTCTTCAAGCTTGAGTTTTGCTCAAAGTGATTCTGTGCTAAAAAGAATTGAACGATATAGTATTGTAAGTGAAGAAAATGAAATAGATACAATATTAAATTTTGAATATGAATATGATAGTCTTGGGAGAAAACTGATGGAGCGCAATAATAAATATTGGCAAGGAGAATTTCAGAAAACAAAATATTTCTATTATGGGATGGACACAATTATAGAAACAGTTGTATTAAATGAAAGAGATACTCTGACTGTTAAAAAAACAATCACAAGTGACACAACTAGCAATCAATCAGAAATGAGATACTATGGATACCTAACAGATGGTGAATATTTAAAATCTAATTACCATGTTGTAAGAAAAGACTATTCCAATTTAGAAGCTAATACTGGAGAGACAATTCTATATTCAGAACGTGGAGATACCAGTTATCATATAATTTCTGAAACTATCAGTTCCGAAATTCCATTCTATTCGATAACAAATAAAAGAGACAAAATGACTGGCAAATTTATATCAAAATATATTTTACAGTCGGATGAAGAAATAGAAGAGACAAAGGATTGCTATGAGAATTGTAGCAAACGAATTTTTTTTAAGTCGGATTCCATTATGGTGAATAAACTAGATTACTCTGGAAGTATTTATACTGAAAATGGTGTTACTACAAGAATAGTCACAGAATATAAAACCTTGCTTCCAAATGGTAAAACATGTATCACAAAGGAAAGGCATAGTTATAAACAAGGTAAATCGAATAAAGAGCTAAATTATTTTGAAAAAGACCAATTTTACCTTAGAGAAATCTATGGATGGGTAAATGACAAATGGTCACTCACAGAAACAGAAGAAAGAGAATATTTGCAAGATGAACTTTATATCACAAAGGAATTCAAATTCAAAGAAGGAAACAAAGAATTAATTTCAGAATCTGAAATTAATTGGAATGAAGACAAAACCGAGAAGCTTATACAAACTATTGAATATAAAAGTGACGGGAAAGAAAAGATGACCAGATTGTTTGATAGGTATACCTATTGGCAATAGAATTTACCTGAATAAAACAATTCTTCTGACTTCATCATTTGAGTCTGTAAAAAATGGACTTATTAATTATCAATTAGGTATTTTTGATTGTTTTACTGGACGCAAAAGATCAATACTTAATAAATGATTAAAAAAATAAATAAACATAAAACAATCTTATCCCGAAGAATTAATCATAATTCGGAAGAGAAAAGGCTCCTCAATTTGAATAATGAATTCCTCACAAAAATCTATTCAGCTTATACTCAATCAATTAAAAATGATTTCACTCAAGATGAACTAAATTCATTTAGTGAATGTGAAAAATATCGAAATAAACTTTTGCAAAGTGAGGAAGTAATTACTTACGAAATTTTCAATTCTGATCGAACAGCCATTGTAAAAGATATCTGTGCAAAAGCTGCATCGAGTAAAAGTTGGTGTAGACTTTTGTATAGTTTGGTTAAAAATTCTAATTCAGAAAAAATATTTGAAGTAGGAACGAATTTGGGAATTTCTGGGAGCTATATTCTACACTCAATTAAAGGAAATCCAAATTCTCATTTTACTACCCTAGAAGGACAAGCGAGGTTCTGTGAAATTGCTGGCGAACAATTTGCAAAAATTATTGACAAAAATAAATTTAGCATTTATAGTGGTTTATACGATGATACATTTGACAAAGCTCTTTCAAGTGTAGATAAGTTGCATTGTGCATTTATAGATGGCAATCATCAATACGAGCCCACGCTTGAATATTTTAATAAAATTGAACCATTGATTGGAGACAAAGGGATCTTATTATTCGATGATATAAATTGGAGTAATGGAATGAAAGATGTTTGGAAAAAAATAAAGCAATCTCCTAAAATTAAATATACCATTGACTTACACGAAATTGGCATTGCTATAATTGATAGAAATAATAAATCAAAGAAGGAGGATTTTGCTTTTCATTATAGTTACTAACAGCCCATAAACTATTCTATTAAAATCTCAAAATTATGAAATGTGAAACCATCTGTTTTCATTGACTACAAAAAAAAAGACATTGCTTTAGCAATGCCTTTTCCAGTGTCAGTAATAAGAAATTTTATTTCTTTATATCTCTCTCTAAATCATTAAAAAACTTTTCAGTTTTATTTTTAATATTTATCCAATCATCTTCAGTAGATTTTTTTAAGTTTTCTAAATTGTTATTGAGTTCAATTCTTCTTGCTTTCATTTTTATACTTTGCTCTTCTAACTCTTTTTTCACATCATCAGTTGCGCTTTCCATATTCTTTTCTATGTCCACTATCATTGCATCTAATTTGGAACCAAATTCTGCAAAACGTTTTTCTAATTGAGTTTTATCATCCTTGATACTAATCTCAACTTTTTTGTCACCGATTTCAAATTCAGTGCCGGTTTTATTTTGGCATGATACTGCGGTAATGAGTGCTATGGAAAAGAAAAGGACGTATTTAATAATTTTCATTTTTTATATTTTTATATTTTACAAATTGAATTTCTTGTATACTTCTTTAATTTTAAATATTGTCCAAGGTTTTGGCTGTTCTAAACAATAATGACAATAAAAAAAAGGCAATAAAGATGAAGAAACAAATTTGAGCAATTCCAGTTGCCGCGCCTGCAATCCCACTAAATCCAAGTACACCTGAAATTATTGCAATTATTATAAATGTAAGTGATAAACGTAACATGATTTAAAATTTTTAAGGTTAAAATAATCTATATGGTTATTAATAATTTTAGTAACCAAACTATTAGAATAACGATGAGTTTTTATTTTTTTTTACAAGTTCTTATTTCTAATTCCTATATCCTCTTAACTATAAGAATCATAAGTTGTTCGATATTTAGGAAAAATAATTTGAAGTGTTTTTAAAACATCCAAGTTAGGATTCATACATATAAAGACAGATAGACATAAATAAATGCTAGCTGCAGCATTATAAAGGCAGATGCCTAACACAAATAGAGGAAGTTGTATTATAAGATCAATCATGATAATATAAATTTCAGACCACATAATCCATAATGAAATAATATTAGAAAAAGATTTTGCTGAGTAACTAGTGCTAATTAAGAGAGCCTTGACTACAAAAGGTTGGCCAATTAAATAGCAAGCTCTATAGTAACAGCTTATAAAAATTAATTTTTTAGAATCTTTTACCTTCATAGATAATATTTACCAAAAGAGGGAACCATAGTTTGGACCGCGCTAAAACGAGACCGAAAGTGGCTCTTAATCCATAGACACTCGTTTAAAGAATACTAATTTCGAAACAGCCTTTTCCTTTGATTTCTTTATGTATCTTTAATTCAATAGTTCTCTATTAAGAAAATATTGAAATGACACATTCAATAAATGCAAAATGAAAAGAATTTTATCCATGCTGGTTTTTCTTACACTTTCATGTACACCAAATTCTGAGGCTACAAAAAAATTTAAGGATTTCAAATCTAATGAATACAAAGAAGCAGTATACGAAGTATTTGATCAGTCAAAAAAAACTGTTACATATGACACTTTGAAAATAAGTATGAAAGAAAGTGGATTTATAATCTATAAGGATTTTCTTTTTAAAAAAAATGAGATTGAATCCATCTATTTATATGAGATAGGAAAAAAAGAAAACTATAGAGTCCATCTTTATTATGAGACTGAGTCAGATTCAATTTTAGTTCAAGATACAATCAAGTTAGAATCCCATAAGACAGCTTCCTACCGAATTGGAAATAATAATTACACTGTTCGACGCCAATTAGACTGTTACTTTTGCAAAACAAAACCGAATGTATTCGAATATAGCACTGCAGAATTTGGGCTCATATTAAGATTCGAGAATAACAAAAAACTTAGGCTAAAAAAATTCTTAGATGAAAAGGAAAATAATAATTTAGATTCACTGATAAGTTTGGTGCAAAAAGACAAATCCTTTTGTAATCAAAAATAGAAGAATAAGTAATCAGATCAATAAAAATGAAACACCTGAAGAATTTTGTTAATAGCTATTTAAAAATTCCAGAAAGTGATTGGCAGATAATTGAAAAGTCATTTTCAAAAAAAAATGTCCCTAGAAATCACCTTCTACTACAAGAAGGTAAGGTGTGCAATAATTTATCTTTTTTAGAAAAAGGATTACTGAGATTCTTTGTTCTTAAAGATGGAGTCGAGATTACAAAATTCTTTACAATCGCTCCATACTTCTTCACATCACAAACAAGTTTTAATCTGCGGACTCCAGCAACTGAATCAATAGAAACCATAGAGGAATCAACAATATGGGAAACAAGTTTTGAATTGAACGAACAACTATTAAAATTATCATCTTGGAACAGTTTTGCAAGAAAGATCACGCAAGAAGTTCAATTTTTTACTGAAAATATTTTAGAAGAACTTCAGTCCGAAACAGCAGAAAGCAGATATAAAAAATTAATGATGAATGATCCTGAATTACTAAATAGGATTCCATCGAAATATCTAGCTTCATTCTATGGGATAGCGCCACAATCTTTGAGTAGAATAAAAAAGAAACTTCATAATGAATTCAAAAGTTAACATAGGTGCAGTTAATTTGAGAAATGTAAGTTGAACTTTGCTTAAAAAAAGTGAAACAGTCAAATCATCATTTCAAACACAGTGTTATGATAAATAACACAAATCAAAAAGTATGGTCCTATCTAATAAATGTAAGCAGATGGAAGGAATGGGACACAGAATTAAAAGAGGCTAGAATTTTCAAAGAGTTTTCAGAAGGAGCTATGGGAGAATTGAAACCAAAAAAGGGACCCAAGCTTAAATTTCAGATAGATGAGATCAAGCCATTTGAATCTTATACATTTACGACTAAAATGCCGTTAAGCAAATTGGTCATCAAAAGAAAGCTTCTTCAAAGAAAAGGACAAATAGAATTCACTGATGAAATTAAATTTACCGGTATTTTTAAACCAATTTTAGGTTATCTTTTTGGAAGAGGTTTCAAAAAAGCTCTTCCTGAGGTTATGAATAACTTTAAAATAATTGCTGAAAAAGAATAAGTATATATGATAGCCTTAAGAATTATTTACATCTTGAATATTATTGTAGCAGGTCAAATAGCAATTTCAGCTATTTCTAATCCAAAAAATGCTGCACTAACTACTTTTGGGAATGCATATCAAAATACTGATGTAATAAAACTAGTAGGTTGCTTATGGCTAAGTATAGCTATAATTTCTGCCCTAGGAGTTTGGAAACCAATTACATTCTCACCTATTCTTTTGGTGCAGTTAATCTACAAAGGCACTTGGTTATTTGTGGTAGCATTTCCTTCTATTAAAAGCAACACCCCCTACCCTAAAGAAATGTCTATCTTCTTTTTAATTTGGGTAATAGCCATTCCATTTATTATTCCTTGGAAAATATGGTTACATTCCAATTAAAAGAACTGAATAGCATTCAAAAAAATACACCACGAGGGGTATGAAAATAGTTGAAACATTCAAACATGAAGAAATAAAGGGGTTCAAATTCGGTTATCTTCCGATCGGAAGACCGAGGTTATTTTCATACATCTATTTTGTTGATGGCCTATTAATTGATACAGGACATAGTCGGATGAGAAAAAGCATCTTATCCGAAATGGAAAATCTTGATATCGAAAAAATATTTATCACTCATCATCATGAAGATCATTCTGGCAATATCAAACCAATACGATCAATGGCAAATTGTAAAGTTTATGGATCAGAATTGTGTTGTGAAATGATGAAAAATCCTCCAAGGATGAGCTTAGCTCAAAAATTACTTTGGGGAAATAGAGAATCTATAAATTACATAGAGCCAATAGATAATTTCATTTCTACAAATAATTACAAGTTTGAAATAATACCAATACCAGGACATGCTTCTGATATGGTGGCACTCTATGAAAGAAAGAAAAAATGGTTGTTTTCTGCAGACCTCTACATTAACTCATACATCGGATACTTCTTACCGGAAGAAAATATATTTGAGCAAATCAACTCAATAGAGAATATATTGAAATTGGACTTTGATGTTTTACTCTGCAGCCATAATCCAAAATTTCAAAATGGTAAAAAAGCTTTGATTAAGAAGAAGGTATTTTTTCAAAAATTTATAGAAGACGTTTCTAGCTTGCATGCAAAAGGACTTCAGCCTACACAAATATTCAATAAGCTCAAATTAAAGGAACAAAGATTGACTAATTTGATGTCTGGTGGCCATTTATCAAAAATGAATATGGTGAAATCTGTGATAAAATATTCAGACAAACATGGACAATAATAGCGTCATAATTACACGAGACTTTGATGTTCCTATTCATTTAGTCTGGAGAGCAATAACGGATAAAGATTGGATGAAAGAATGGTATATAGATGTTCCAGAATTCAAGACTTATGTAGGATTCAAGTTTGAATTTTGGGGTGGCGAGCAAGGTGAAAGAAAATGGAATCATTTGTGTGAGATAACTGAAGTTATTCCACAAACGAAGTTAGCTTACACTTGGAAATATGAAGGCTATGATGGAATGTCTGAAGTAAGCTTCGAACTGTCACATATAAGCAATGGTACCAAATTAAAGTTTGAACATACAGGAATAGACACTTTCCCTGTACTTGTTGAAGAACTTTCCATTGAAAATTTTGAAATAGGATGGAATCAAGCCATTAATGTTACTCTTGTGGAATTTTTAAGTAACAAAAGGAATAATTGGAAATAGATTTTTTTTAATGTCACACCTAGAAAATTGTTAAATTTAATTTTATTAGCGTTAACAATTTTAGCAAAAAAGATTAATCAAATTTAAATTCGGACAACATATTGCATTAGTCATATAGCTAAACTTCCAACTTTAATTTAATAAAAGAATTTTGATAGTTTTTAAAAAACTAATAACAAAGAATAGAATGAAAAAAGCTTGGATGATTATTATACTTGGTCTTTGCTTTCTATCAATAGGATGCAAGGTTTCAAATACTGAAATTAATAATTTTTCAGAAATCATAAAACTACAGACAGAAGTAGATAGTTTACAAAATATTCTAACCCAAAGTAACATGATTTCGGCAAATAGTATCATTCCATTTTTTACCTTCCAAAAGGAAGACGCTGAACAAGCCATGAATTTCTACGTAAGCCTATTTAATAACTCAGAAATTTTGGATGTGATCAGATGGGAAAAAGGCACACCAGGCAAAGAAGGCACGATCATGACGGCAACTTTTAGTCTCAATGGAAAAGTATTCAAATGCAGTGACAGCCCACCGATTCACGATTGGGATTTTTCCCCAGCAATTGCAAATTATCTAGACTGTCAAAACGAGACCGAAATTGAAACTTTGTTTACAAAATTATCAGAAGGAGGTAAGGTGTATATGCCACTAAACAATTATGGCTTTAGTCAAAAATTCGGATGGGTTGCAGACAAATTTGGAGTTTCTTGGCAGTTAAATTTACCGTAAGTATTTCTGTATATTCTATTTCAAAAATCTTTTTTCATTTTCTTTTGCTTGCCCTGCCTGCGCAGAGTAGCCCAGCTACGGCGGACAGGCCCAAAAGAAAACAAAATATGACTGATCGCTTTTTGATTTATTAAAATGAATGTCTGTCTGACATTCAAGTGAAGGAACCGGAACGGGTAAATCAAAAATCTTTTAAATTTTTTAAAAACCTGATATCTCTCTTTTGTTATATTACAAGACCAACAACTATAAACAACAAATTTAGATACCTTAGAATTAATATATGAGTATAGAAAAAGCATATGATTCTTGGTCAAGTTAATATGACAGCAATAAAAATAAAACTTGTGATCTAGATATAATAGCTACAAAAGAAACCCTATCAAAATATCAATTTTCTAAGGTACTGGAATTGGGTTGTGGAACTGGTAAAAACACCTCATACTTACTACAAAAAGCCGAACAAATTGTAGGACTTGACTTTTCTCAAGAAATGTTGAACATCGCCAGGGCAAAGATCACGGATGCTCGCGTTCAATTTAAAAAAGCAGATCTAAACAAAAATTGGGATATTGAAAATCATTTTGCTGACCTTATTACTTCAAACCTCACCTTAGAACACATACAAGACTTGGGTCACATTTTTGAGCAGGCAAGTAACAAGCTAAAAGCCAATGGAATTTTCTTTATTTGTGAGCTTCATCCATTCAAACAATACCTAAGAAGTAAAGCAAGATTTGAAAGCGAAGAAGGTATTCAAGAATTGGAAGTTTATACGCACCATATCTCTGAATACATTGAAAATGCCAATGCCAAGAAGTTTTCACTGTTGGAAATAAATGAATGGTTTGACAAACCAGAGGAAAATGAAATACCTAGATTGATTTCATTTGTCTTCAAAAAGTGACCAATCGAACTTATACGGATTTCATTGATATTTCGTGCTTAGTTTTCTAGTCTCAAATAGAATGTAATCCCTACTCATTGATTATATTTATGAAAAGCCTAAAAATGAAAAATATCTTGTTATCAGGTATCATTTATTTCACCATGATACCTATCGCAATCGGTCAAAAATCAATGACCTTGTCAAAAACAGATAAAGAAAAAGTAATCAATTCGCTTTCTACCCAAAGTAATCATTACTTTGATATTGCAATGAAAATTTGGAATCTTGCAGAAGTGGGATATCAAGAATACGAAAGTACTGCCCTTCTCCAAAATGAATTATCGAAGAATGGTTTTTCGATTGAAAAAGGAGTTGCAGGTATGCCAACCTCTTTTATTGCAAGTTATGGTTCTGGGAAACCGGTCATCGCATTATTAGGTGAATTTGATGCACTACCTGGTGTATCACAGAGCAATCAGCCTTTCAGAGAAAAACGAGAGGAAGTAAATGCAGGACATGCCTGTGGACATCACCTATTCGGCACAGGCTCAGCTGCTGCTGCGATAACTGTCAAAGAATGGATGGCTGCAAACAATGTCAAAGGAACATTAAGATTTTATGGAACACCAGCTGAAGAAGGTGGAGCAGGAAAAGTTTATATGGTTCGTGAAGGATTATTCGATGATGTCGATGCAGCACTCCACTGGCACCCAGGAAATAGCAATGGCGCAAGTGCTGCATCTTCACTTGCCAACAAATCAGCGAAGTTTAGATTTTATGGAGTAGCTTCCCATGCTGCAGGTTCACCTTGGAATGGACGCTCGGCCTTGGATGGAGTTGAAGCAATGAATCATATGGTGAATATGATGAGAGAACATATCCCTATGGAATCACGAATACATTATGTTATAACAAGCGGAGGTGAAGCTCCAAACGTTGTTCCTGAGTTTGCAGAAGTTTTCTATTATTGTCGTCATCCAGAAATGAGCCAGGTAAAGAAAAACTTTGAGTGGATGGTAGAAATTGCCGAAGCAGCTGCAAAAGGAACACAGACAAGAATGGAGTATGAAGTAATTCATGGATTGTATAATGTTCTTCCCAATGAAACGCTTGCACGAGTAGTCTACGAAAATCTTCTGCTTGTTGGTGGAGTTAAGTATACTGAAGAAGAAAAAGAATTTGCCGAAAAAATTATCTCAAGTTTTGAATATGCTTCAAATGTCTCAACAGATTTATCCGAAAACATTTCTCCATTCAAAGTTATACGCACAGGTAAAGGTGGCTCCACAGATGTCGGAGATGTAAGTTGGGCTGTTCCAACTGCAGGACTAAGGACTGCCACCTGGGTACCAGGCACCTCAGCTCATACTTGGCAAGCAGTTGCTGCAGGCGGCACAAGTATTGGGCAAAAAGGTATGATGAATGCAGCAAAAATCTTGGCACTTTCTGCAATGGATTACTTTTTAAATCCAGACTTGTTGGCAAGAGCAAAAGAAGAATTGATGGACCAAAGAGGCCCTAATTACAAATATGAATCTTTGTTGGGAGATCGAGAGCCACCATTGGATTACAGAAAGTAATTTCAATCATTGCTTTATTTACCTTTCGGTAAATGTGTCAACTTTATTTGCTAAATGAAATTGCTTACAATCATTATATTACTTCTGAACTATCTGTTTTCATTTGCTCAATTGCAAGATGAGATGATCAGTGCATCAGAGGAATTGCTAATATATAGTCAAGACAATTTTGACTCAGAAATTATTGGTAAGATCAAGCCTTACGAAGTATTCTCTATCGTGGAACAAGGAATAGAACCAAGTGATTGGTTTTATATTGCTCAAGGTGTTGATCAGTTCACAAAATTAAAGCAAGAAGATTATAACAAATCTAAAAATGGATACATTAATTCGTCAAAGGCAATCTTTATTGACAGCCTTCAAGAAGCAAAAAGTAATTTTCCAATTCTACACTTTGAAATCAATGCTTACAGTAATCAACTTAAACTTGATACAAGCATGAGTTCTTATGGTTTAGAAATACCAATTGAAGATTCTTACATTATATCTAGGTTCACTTTAGATTGGAAAGGAAGTAAGATAGATCAAAACGAATTGTTCTATAATGATTTGTTTAATATTTCCTTTGACGAAAAAAATATTGCGAGCAACATTAACGATAGATTTACTACTTACTGCTATGGAGATGTTTATTACATCAAACAAATGTGTGCAGATGGAGCTGGAAGTTTTGAAATAACTTGGGTGATTCAGGATGGGAAAATAATTCAAAGATTGATTGATGACTTTTAGAAAGTTATTCTTAATTATCTTTAATGATGAGCCAAATCTTGATCTTGAATTTGGCTCAATAAAACACATGATTTATACATTGATTTTAGCAGCTAGTCTCGGGATACCAATTTAAATTAGTAATTTAATAATTAATGTTTGATTGTAAAACATCATGCTTAATGACAAAGACATACTTATAATTGGCGCAGGTCCAACCGGACTGACTGCCGCACTTCATTTTGCCCAAAATGGTATCATCCCAACTATAATAGAAAAGAGAGCAGGTGCATCAACCCTTTCAAGGGCTATAGGTATCATGCCACAGACAATGGAAAAACTTGGACCAAACATTTCCAAAAAAATTCTTGAAGAAAGCATGCCCTTCATGAGAGTAAATATGCATGTTGACACCAAGCTCGCCATGAATTTGAACTTCAAAGGGAAGGTCGCCGAAACAGAGGTAATAACTGGCCTACCTCAAGATAGGACTGAAGAAATAATCAAAGTGGAACTTAGCAGGCTTGGGGTGCATTTAAAATATTCTACGGAGCTAACTGATATTAAAACCAACGATGAATATGCTGAGGTATGGTTTAATAATGAAGACACAGCTATAAAATACGATTGGGTGATTGCCTGTGATGGTGTCAACTCCACTACAAGGACAAAATTAGATATTGACTATCCTGGTTTTGATCTCCCAGAAAAATGGTCGATAGCTGATGTTGAACTGAACGGGGATTTATATGATTATGCAGCCAACAATGTTTGGATGAAATTAGCCAAACATAATGGGACAGTTGTATCACTTCCAATTGGCCCTAACAGAGTGCGTATTATCTCCACCACTCAAGATTGTCTTGAATCTATACCTTTCGAATTGGATATTAATAAGGTTTATAGAAAAGGACATTTTACAGTCTCGGTCCGA
>CALHKJ010000458.1 GCA_938033975.1 uncultured Saprospiraceae bacterium
ACAGCAAGTATTTCTTGTTTTTCTGCAGATGAAATATGTGGAAACGGATATGATGATAATCAAGATGGTTCTATTGATGAATTTTGCAGCTCATGTAACACAGGTTCTATCTCTTTTGAAAGATGGTTAAATATTTCAGGATCATCCCTCAATAATTTAACAAGCAATAGTAATTTCCCTAATAATCCAAGTGAATCTGGTTTTTTTAATTCATATCAAGGCCCAGCAGGATATGCTGATAATTATGGTACTAGAGTTCAAGGATATATAGTACCGCAAGAAAGTGGACTTTATCAATTTACTATTACCTCAGATGATAATTCTGAATTTTATTTAAGTACAAACGGGGATCCTAGTAATAAGGTATTATTAGCATCTGTACCAGGATGGACTCAGGTTGCAGACTTTGATAAATATCCTGAACAGGAATCTGTTGAGGTTTATTTAATTGCAGGAGCACATTATTATACAGAGTATTTGCACAAAGAAGGAGGTGGTGGGGATCATCTTCAAGTTTATTGGACTACACCTAGCAATTCTACAAGGACAATTATTGCAGGATCTTTTCTCATTCCTTTTGAATGTTGCCAAATGGATGCAGGCTCTGATTCTACAGTTTGCTATGGGACTTCAATTACTTTAAATACATCACCTAGTGGCCAAGGAAATTTGACCTATAGTTGGTCACCTTCTACCGGTTTGTCAAGTACAACCGTACAAAACCCAATTGCAACTCCAACAAGCACAACTACATATTCTGTCACCGTTACGGATGCATCAGGATGCACAGCTTCTGATGAAATTCAAATTACTGTGATAGAAGAAATTATAATTACAGCTTCTAACGAAAATATTTGTCAAGGAGAGACTAGCAATATTATCCCATCTGCTACAGGTGCAGGACCTTTTAATTTCGAATGGGGTACAGCTACAACAAATAATAATGCCTTAACTGTTTCTCCAACTGCAACAACAACTTATACACTAACAGTAACAGATACCAATGGATGTACAAATACAGAATCAGTCCTAGTGATTGTTGATCCTTTGCCGACAGTTAACTTAAGTTTACCAATTACGGACATTTGTTTAAACGAAGCGAATTTTAATCTTTCAGGAGGAAGTCCAACTGGCGGCACATATAGTGGTACAGGTGTTGTTGGCTCTAACTTTGACATTACTTTAGCAGGAGTGGGCACTCACACAATTACATATAGTTTTACAGATTCGAACGGTTGTACAAATTCAGCAAATCAAGATATCATTGTAT
Organism: uncultured Saprospiraceae bacterium; assembly: GCA_938033975.1. GTDB lineage: Bacteria > Bacteroidota > Bacteroidia > Chitinophagales > Saprospiraceae > JAHDBF01. Next base: position 1,271 of record CALHKJ010000458.1, read on the forward strand.
ACGATGTACCTAACGTTAGTTTGAATTTAGGTGACCCAACAGCATGTGAAGACGAAACGTCAATTAATTTATGGGGAGAAAGCCCAGGAGGAGGAGTTTATTCAGGAGACCATGTAATTGGCGGCATATTTGATGTTGCTGCAGCAGGAGTTGGACGACACACAATCAACTATACATTTACAGATGTAAATGGATGCTCCGATGTAGCAAGTCAACAAATAGAAGTTTTTGCTTTACCAACTGTTTCCTTAAGCCTTACTCAAACTGAAATGTGTCTAGATGACGAAAATTATACTTTAAGTGGAGGATTTCCTGCAGGTGGAACTTATTCAGGCCCAGGAGTAGGAGATGGAGTTTTTTACCCTACAGGAGCAGGCATAGGAACACATGAAATAATTTATACCTATACTGATACAAATGGTTGTGTAAATTCAACTAGCCAAAATCTTATTGTACATGCTTTGCCTAATGTTACATTCTTATTAGATGAAACCGAAGCTTGTCCAGAGAACACAACTTTTGTTTTGTCTGGAGGAATTCCTGTGGGAGGCGTGTACACAGGAATAGGAGTAACGGATGAAAATTTTGATGCAAGCATAGCAGGTGTTGGTACACATGCAATAAGGTACACATATACAGATATCAATGGTTGTGACAATTCTGCTGACCAATATATTTTTGTACATAATCCTCCAGTTGTTTCATTAAACTTAGTGGATTCCACAGCTTGTGAATCAGAAATAGCTATAGCCCTTTCTGGAGGAGTTCCATTTGGTGGAAGCTATTCTGGTGATTTTGTAAGTGGGAACACTTTTGATGTTACTGCAGCAGGACCAGGAAGTCATATTGTCAACTATACTTACACTGATTCAAATACTTGTTCAGAAACTGTAAACGATTTAATAGAAATTTTCCCACTACCGAATATTAGTCTTGATTTTACTAATCCAAACGTTTGTGTCTTTAGTACATCATTTTTACTAAATGAAGGAACACCTGCTGGAGGAACATATAGTGGTCCAGGTGTTAATGATACCAACTTTGATGCAAGTGTTGCAGGCATAGGTACTCACATCATTACTTACAGTTATACTGATGATATGGGTTGTCTAAATCAAACCAACGATGAACTTGTGGTTTCGAATGGAACGATTACGAGCTTGACGCTGCCCTTTGAAGTAGTTTGTGAGGAAGAAACAAGTATTGTGCTTTCTGGTCAGAATCCGTCAGGAGGAAGTTTTAGTGGACCTGGAGTTACAGGAAATACATTTAATGCAAATGAAGCAGGTGTTGGTAATCATACCATCACATACATTTATGATGATGGAATTTGTGAAAACATAGCCACAGATCAAATAATTGTTGACCCAACACCTAATGTCTCATTTACTTTAAGTGACGGTGAAATTTGTTTTGGAAGCGATATTGAATTAACTGGGGGGCTACCTATTGGTGGTACTTATTCAGGCCCAGGTGTCACGGGCAACAACTTTAATAGTTTAGATGCAGGTGCAGGCAGCTTTGAAATAACTTATAGTTTCACTTCTTTAGATGGTTGTACAGGAGAGGCTACAGAGACAATCGTTGTACATGATTTTCCAAGTGTAGATTTTGAAATCTCAGACCCTATAACATGTGTCCTTGAAGAGTCCTTTTTAATGGAAGGAGGAGTTCCATCGGGAGGATCTTATAGTGGACCTGGAATAGTGGCAAATTATTTTATTCCTTCTAGTGCTGGTGTTGGTGATCATGAGATAACATATACATACACAGATTTAAATGGCTGTACCAATCAAGCGTCAGATATAATCTCAGTATTAGATGTTCCTAATCCAACATTAAATCTTGTCGATGATGTGGTCTGTTTAAATGAGCAAATTACTCTTTCAGGAGAAAGCCAAGTAGGTGGAACCTGGGAAGGACCTGGAGTAACAGGAAATGTATTTAATGCAAGTGAAGCAGGTCTAGGTGTTCACACCATCAATTATTATTTTGAAGTATCAACGTGTATAAGCTCAGTTTCCGATGTTATTACAGTGTATGATGTACCTGTGGTTAGCCTTTCATCGATAAGCCAAGAAATTTGTTACGGCGAAATAATTAGCCTACCAACAGCAACTCCAATAGGAGGATACTGGACAGGGAACGGAATTATTAATAACGATTTTGATTCTGCTTTTGCAGGAGCTGGGACACATTCTTTGAGCTATACTTATCTAGATGCTAATGGTTGTTCAGACACAGAATGGATAGATATTACGGTATTCAGCGAAACAGTTGTTGAGCTTGATTTACCTATAGAAGTAATATGTGAAGATGATGCAAACATAATTTTGTCTGGAGCCTCTCTTTCAGGCGGAATATTTTCAGGACCTGGTGTTTCAGGAACTACTTTTGATCCTTCACAAGCTGGTCCTGGTATTCACATAATCAGCTATGATTA
>CALHKJ010000459.1 GCA_938033975.1 uncultured Saprospiraceae bacterium
GCCATCAGCGTCAGTAAATTTTTTGCCATTAAACTCATTGTACAGCTTTACAAGATTTGGATTATCTACTCTACATGGTCCACACCAAGATCCCCAAAAATCTAACAAAACATATGAGCCTCGGAGCTCCTTTAATTCAAACGATCTACCATCAGATAATTCGCCTGTGAAATTTGGTAGGCTTTCTCCGTCTGAAAATTTAGGAGCCTGCCATATATACTTATACCCGAGAAAACCTAAAATTCCAAGCAACAGTATGACATTCAAAAATTTTTTCATCTCTAATGTTTTTAACAATACAATAATTAACCACAATCACCGTGATATAGTTTTGTTGCATTGGAGTAAGGATATATAGATGTTTCGAAATTGGAAGAACTAGAAATCTGTGTCTATCATTTAGAAGGTTCGTGTAAGGCTATTCGATTACCTTCTGTATCATGAAAGACAGCATTGAATCCTTGGTTTGGTCCTATCGCTTTTTTCTCTTGAATAACTTTTCCTCCATTAGCTCTTATAGCCTCTAAGTTTTTATTGATGTCTTTGGTTCCAAAATAAATAACAACTCCATTTGTTGATGGAGTGTAATGTTCTTCGTTTTGCATGAGGGATCCACCTGCTCCATAGCCACCTTCGACAAATGGAAAACTTGCCATTTTAATTTTACCTAAATCCATTTGCGTAAGCGTAATCTCAAAGACAGCCTCATAAAATGAACTTGCTCTCTGTATGTCATTGACTGGTATCTCAAACCAGCCTACATTATTCCTTTCCATTACTTATTTTTTAGGTGACAAGAAACATGCAAAAAAGAATCTATCCGATGAATCCCAGATATCCTATGTATCCCAGTCATCCTATGCATCCTAATCTAAAATTGAAAACCAAGAGATAATTGACCTCCAATCTTCCTATCGTAATCATCTCTAAAAATGAAAGTTGCGTCACTATTTACATCCTGCAAAGAGTAATCAAATTCTTCAAAAGTTGTATCTCTCAATCCGTAGTTTACTTTAACCCGAATGTATAATCCTGGGTTTATGTAATACGATGCACCGGCAGCCAATGCCACATCAAAACTTTTGAAAGTTTTAAAATTTCTGTCTTCATCAAAATCAAAATAATAGTAAGCTGGAATTGTTTTCGGAACATTTACTTTCTCCACTATACCATCTTGGTTTAAATCATAATCTATGATCAAATTGAAGTTGGCTGAAGGTGCAAAAAACTCTGAGGTGAAATTACTAGTATAGTCATAATTCAAAGCTTGGATATAACTGATCTCTGGATCCTCATCTGTACTTCTAAAAGACATGTTTCCTTCTCCAGATGCTCCAGCAGTAAAGTCAAGATCAATTCCACCAAATATTTCGATTTTTCTAGATGGCCTATATACAGCATGTAATGGGAGTGAAAAAATATTGAATCGTTTTTCAAGTGTATATCTATCGCCACCATAGATAACGGACCGGACACCTGGTGATCCCAAATCAGGTTTTATAATTGTAAAAAATCTATCTGTGTATTCTTGTAGTGAACTCTTTTGAACATATGATAATTCTGTTCTGAAGCCAAAGCTTTCAGAAAGGTTATATTGACCCGTGATTGCAAATACAAATCCTGTGGCGAAGCTTTGAGTTTCATTCGTTTCCAAAGGACCAGATAACTTATAAAAGCTTGATCCAGTTCTCACACCAATCTTGATATCTTGTGAAAATCCATTCAAACAAAACATAAATGCACACAGAATCAGTAGATATTTTTTCATTGTTCTTTCTTTTTACCCATAACGCATTTTTCGATTATGGATTATTTCAAGCCTCAAAAATACAATCCTTACTCGTCATAACTGTATCTTGAGGAACTTATTGGCAGTTTTTATACATGGCGAGACTAAATAAACTCATGAAATTTGCCGAAATGCGTTCATTCTCAAACGTATTTCAAAACTTTGATCCCACAGATCCAAAGTTAATTGGGGCATTCAACAAGGAAATCGACCTAAAAGGCAAATGGAATGAAAAACACTTCAAAAATAACAAGCCAATTGTGCTTGAATTAGCCTGTGGTAGAGGGGAATACTGCCTAGGGTTAGCAAAACTTTTTCCTGAGAAAAACTTTATTGGGGTAGACATTAAAGGAGCTCGTCTTTGGCGGGGAGCAACCAATGCAAGAGAAGAAAAGCTTGAAAACATTGCATTTTTACGTACTAGAATAGAGCAATTAGACTTATTCTTTGGCGAAAATGAAGTTTCTGAAATCTGGATTACATTTCCAGATCCATTTGAGGGCAAGGAAAGTAGGCGCCTTACGGCAAATAGGTTTTTGGATATGTATAGCAAGATCATCAAAGAAGATGCAATAGTACAGCTAAAAACAGATGCCATTAGCCTTTATGAATTTACCCAAGAAACACTTGTATCACGCCCAGATATCGAAGTTCTTGTGGATGATCACGATATATACAGAAAAGAAGTTTCGCCTGCTCTAAATATCAAGACTTACTATGAAAGAATGCACCTTACCAAGGGAAAAAAAATCACCTATATTCAATTTAAATA
>CALHKJ010000460.1 GCA_938033975.1 uncultured Saprospiraceae bacterium
CAGAAAACAATGCATTTCAGCACAAAGCTTGATCTTTTGAATTTTGAATCAGTTGGATACACAACAACCATTAGTCTTGTTAAAGAGAGTAGAATTAGTAACAGTTGGCACAAAATTGTAAACCAAAGTAAAATAGAACGACCTGCCTTCCGAAGGAATAATTCCAGGCCCCGGATAACCTGTCGCTCTCCGCGTAAAATAGTTTCTATCCAATAAATTATTGACTCCAGCATCAATTGAAAAACCATTCCAAGTATAGCCCAGTGATAAATCGAAAATATTATATGAAGGAATTTCACCTACCAACCCACTTCGAAAATCATTGGTCAATAAGGCTTCGCTATTTTGGGCATCTGTAAATTGATCTGCCAAATAAGAAAATTGAAGTCCAGCATTGAATTTTTTATAATCAAGGGAAATACCAGTCTTGATGTTCAAACTAGGAATAAATTCTACTTGGTTCCCAACAACGTTATTCGAAAGTGATCTAAGATATTGGGAGAAAGTATAGGAGGCATTTAAAAAAGTCTTTACTTGGAATATCTTCTCATTATTTTTTATCACTTGCACTGGAATGAAGTTGAACAAGGATTCTACTCCTGCAATCACTGCATCTCCAACATTTGTTCTAACTCTATTGGCTCTATCATCCAAGATTATCCCAATTCTATCATTATACAAAACCGAATAAAGTGTTGCATCGTAGGAGAATTTTTGCTTTACTCTTCCTGTCAAACTGGTACTAAAGGTATACCCTCTTTCATCAGCTATGTCTTCATCTACAATAAAGCTTGGACTCACAACTCTGATATCACTAAAAGTAACCGATCGATAATTTTGAGAAATATTAATTGAGTATTTTAATTGCTTTGAGATCAGATAATCCAAACCAACTCCTGCAATTAGAAATTGCCTTGACAAACTGGTCATTTCATCAAAACGATTATTAGCAATTGGGTTGCCGGCTAAATCGAAAACTAGATCTTGGAAACTTCCTTCACTTTCGGTTTTGATATATTCAAAACGAAGGCCAGGAGTTATAGAAAGTTTATCATTGAGATAAGTGACATTTTCTGCAAAAACCGCCAAGTTTAAATTTGGAAATTCAAAACTAGATTGATTTGGATAATCGGGGTATATACTTGTCTGTAATGAGAAGTCCGCATCTACCCCATTACTACCAGGCCCTTGCACTGAACTATTCTGAGAATTATAGTACTTAAGTCCCATCAAAAAAGTACCTCCACTATTTTTTGTCTGATAATTTTTCAGATATCGTATTTCAGTGCCAATGTTTCTAAACTTCCCGAGTATTAAATCCCTAGGAGTCAAGTATTCCCCTTCCTGGGAAATTTCGTCTATTGCTAGAATCGGGTTTTCATTTAATGAAATAGGATTCCCTCTGAAACCAACTGAATTCCGTGAGGCATTTAATCCAAATACATTGAATTCAACTTTTTGGCTTTCATCAAACTGATGTAAAAATTTCAGGTTATACAATTGCCAATCAACCATAAACCAATTACGCTCTCTTGTGCTTAAGCGCGGATTAATCTCAAATTGCAAATCAGTTAATCCTCCAGCCTGTTTTGCCAAGTAATTGTAATGGGTAAACTCAAGAGATAAAGTTGATTTATCTGACAAATAGAATCTGCTAGATAAAAAAGCATTATGAGCATCAAACTGACTATTATTCCGATAACCATCTCCTTTCTTGAAGTTATAGTATGCATCAATAGAAAACCGCTTTTGATTGTAACCAATAGAATTAAAACTATTGAAAAACCCAAAAGAGGCTATAGTCTGCTTGGTTCGAATATCCAACTTTCTATAACGTGCAATCTTTCTAGTTTGGAAATCAATTAAGCCACCAAATTGAGTCCCATATTGCAAAGAACTAGCACCACGAACGATTCTTATCTCCTCTAATGCATCAGATGGTGGTGTGTAATAATTTTCTGGATAACCCAGAACATCTGCACTGATATCATATCCATTTTGACGTGTATTGAAATTGGAAGTACGATTTGGGTCTAGGCCTCGACCTCCAATATTTAACTGCAATCCCCCATCAGATCCTTCGTAAATATTTAAACCACTTATTTGAGCATAAATCTGTCTGCTTACATTGGATGCTGTATTGGCTTTTACCAAATCAAGGACTATAGCTTCAGTTTTCTTACCTGCATAAATTGAAGTACCGACAATATCCTTCAATTTTTTAGTTGCGAATATTTCTTGTTGTTCACTGATCAACTCAACTTCAGAAAGTTCAAATTGAAGTTTTTCTAATTCAATGACATAAGTATCTTGAATTGATTGGATTGGATTATCTAAAACTTGAAATCCTTCTTTGTAGAAAATTAGATGAGTTGAGCTATCATTTTTTAGATCCAACAAAAAGCGGCCATCTAGTTGAGTATAAAATGTTGTACCAGTTTTTAAATCCAAGACTTCAACATCTGCTAGTGGCTTTTGGCTAAGCTTATCTAGGACAATTCCAGCTATTTGCCCTGAGCAAACAGAAAAGAAAAAGAGGAAACATATGATATATAAAGTCCTACTTATCATTCAAAGGCAAAATGTAATTACGTTGTTTTAAATTATTATCAAGTGTCAGCAAGTCCACATCTGGATCAATGTAAACTTGACTCTTTCTTCCATTTAATGAAGCAAAGCTTTCAATAAATATTTGGATATTTTCATGTCCTTGATTTTCAAAATGTCTACCTAGATAATGTGCATATTCAATAATAAAATCTGCTTGAGTTGCCATTTGTTTTTGTTGAAAAGCGGTCAGAAAATCTTCGTTTTGAACATAAAATCTTTTTTGCGATAAGCTATCAACTACTTTGAAATTTGCGTAAGCGGTTTTCTCCATCAACATAACTCTCCAAGAAAACCTGTAGCCTTGTTCAGTCCAAAAAAGATTGCCGGGATATAATTGTGCTCTCAAAGGAAATAATAATTGGAAACTAAAAAATAAAACCAATACACCAATTGAAATACGCTTAAAGAGCGCATCTGAATGGTAGGTGAATCCATTGCAAAATTTCTTGTACGAAACTCTAAGCAATGATGCAATATTTTGTAAAATTCTCTCATGGAAAGAATTGCTAAAAAAGATCAGACTTGCTACAATCATGATGTAGGGAAACATGCCAATTGGAAACAAAATCTTGGTCAACAAATGAAAGAGCAAAACCAACATAAATGCAAGAACTCTTGTACGAGACCAAAGCAGTAAAAAAACAATGCTCAAATCATAAAGAGCCCCACCCCAGCTAAAAAGATAATGCACCCAAGACTCATCAAGAAATGGACCGATGATGGGAATACTTACTTTATCTCTCAACCAAATACTTAAAGGCAAGGCATCAACCATCCAATCGTAGTTTAGTTTTGCTGCACCTGCATAGATATAAACAATCGCAATCATCAACTTTATAGAATCAATACACCATCTTGGTATATACTCTTTAGAAAGATTCGAATTTTTCCAAGCATCAACTGAAAAGTGAACATGAGCTGGTAAGAGTATGAGCAAAAAAGCAAGAATTGAAACTAGGTAGTAATGATTGAGATAAGTGGTTTTGTCCATTAACTCAATGTAAGTAAAGCTCAAAAAGAAGATGACAATTGCTGCCCTATATTTGTTTCCAATCATTACAAAAAAAGCAGATAGTCCGCAAACAATAAATAATAAGTAGGTCCAATTACCAGGGACCTTCACCCATTCAAAACCTAGATAATGAAAATGAAATTTTGGCTGAATGTATAATTTTTCTATCCAACCATTGTACCAAAAACGGATCATCGAAATCAACATCAGCAAGCCAAATAAAATACGAAAGACTGCTAAAGGAGCAGCCTTTGAACTTTTATCCAAGTATGTACTTATTGCACGATTCATTAATCACCATCAGCATCGACAAAATCAATTTGAATATTCAAGGCTTGGAGCATATCAGCTTTTAGTGTTGGCACTGCTCTTTGTAGTTCATCATAAAGGGCCAACATTTTGCTATTGTCATCCATTACTTGTTGACCAAAATTATCTCCAACATTGCTCAGTGCGAGTTCTACATTAGCCCATTTTTCATTGATATCTTGTGCAATATCAAAGGCTCCATTGCTTTCTTGAAAAACCCAATCTAAGTATTGATTTAGACTTGAACCCTGTGCCTGTCCATCAAAAGAAATACCATTAAAAAAAGATACAATGCTTGAAAAACCTTTTTCAAACAATTGCTTTGAGTAAACAGAGGAATATTTTCCTTCTACCAAGCCTGGTTCTTCACTTCCTGAAAAAACACCTGCTGGAATTCCTACTTTTCCAGCCCTCAAAAATCTTTCGTAAAAAAACAAAAAATCATTTACTAGCTTATCCGTAGAAGCTGTAGCAGATGAACCAATATTTGATGTAAATGTATTTCTATAATCGCCATTCCAGTCATCTAACACTGCCGTTGTCAAGCTATTTAAGCGATCGACAAGTGATATAAAGTAACTACTAACATCATCTTGAAGCAGGTAATCAAAAATCTCCTCGTCACTATTTTGCGAACCAAACAACAAATAATCCAATGCAGGAAATCCTTGAGCTGTAAAATTGGAAGGGAGTACGAGATTAAAATTACCACTTAGCAAATTGTTATTGATAAGGTCTATGTCTGTTGGATAAATGTTGGTGAAATTACGAATCGAAGTTTCTTCTGCTTTTCCAATTTCAAACATGGAAACCGATTGCCAATCAAGATATGCAGCAAGCCAAGCATCTCTTAGGGCCTGCAATTTAGAAGGAGTTGGATCTGAGAAAAATGTATCAGTCTTTTGCGAAAAGTCTTGTAAAGAATTAGAGTAACTATTATATGCAGGAATGATGATTTCATCAGCCCAAAATTCCAACATATTCCCCCTATCAAAATTATCTGTGAACATAGGATTATTACTGCCATTGTCATTGCATGAAAATGCAATGACAATGATCAATAAAACACATATTCTCAATAAATTATTCATGGATTAGCTTGCAGCTTGAGCAACAGTAAAGTTGAATCTTTCAGCAATCTTTGAAGAGATATTATCTAATGTCTCATTTGTGATATCCCAAAATCCATTGTTTGCTGTTAACAGATTTATGAATCCATTCACCTCTGTTTTTGTGAAATATGGATTGTTGCTGTTGGGTATTCTAAGAAATCTAAGGCTGTAGACAAAACCATAAGCTTCTGATAAATCGTGAAAGGCTTTACCAATGTTATTATTTCCTTTCGACAGTATTCCTTGCTGCAAGTAGTATACTGCTCTTAATGCAACTACCTCAGAAATTTTTTGTTTAATGATATTTGCTTGAGCATCCCTTAATCTATAGTTTTTAGCAACGATCGCCGCTCTTCCCAATTTAAAAGCTTCAAAAATTTCACTGGCAATTCCAGCAAAATCTTCATCTTCATCTACTCTACTTAAATATTTATTGAGGAAATCATCAGCGCCTAAGCTTGAGATTGGATCTTCATAATTCACTCCTGCCGCACCAAACAAATACCCATAAGCTTCATCCCACTTGTGCTCCATTGTTGTGTACACCTGGCCTTCTTCTACAATATTATTATTGTTGTTTTCCACATTTTCTCCATCATCTAAAACTAATGGACTCAAATAGTTATTCAACATTTGATCAACCATCAAGGCACCAATAAGAGATTTATTTAGTAATTGGTTGTATTCAATTCCTTTTCCACTAACATAACGCACGTCGCTTCCATCAGCAATTTGACCAGCTTGCCCAATTGCTGCCAATTCAAATTCATTTGGGAAGACTTCGTCTACTTGTGCAATAATCCATGATTCTAAATCTGCTTTGATCTCTGCAGATTCAACTGTATTTGATGAGAAGAAATCGTAAGAAGCAGCAATCTTTGATTTGATACTTTTTGTTGATTCGTTTAATCCCGCTTCCACAAATGGATTTGCATCTTCACCTGACAGAGTTTGATTTGAATACATTTCTAGTAAAGATTCTTCAGAAGTGGAAAAATCAGTCATAGCATGAATCAACTCAGTTGCCATCGAAATTCTATCAGTTTGCCCATTGAATGATACCGTAGAAACTCCATCTCTTACAAAATCGTAAGTAACGGGATTTTCTACTTCCTCACCAAGGTCTCCAATCATTGGTTCATTATAACATGATATCAATGAAAGTACCACCAGCATTAGGATTGTAATATATTTGGGACTTAACAAAGGTTCTTATTTTTATTTAGATTAAATCTTAATAAGAACAAATGTAATAAATCAATTGTAAAAATGGAGCGACTTTTTAACTATTTTATTGTGAATTATCTATTTCTGTATCAACACCATACAATGGATTGGTCTAAGTTAAGGACTGAGCATCTTGATGCCTCTATCCATCGCTAGCTTTATGATAGTTGTTATGGTGGCTTCAGTAGAATCGGCTTGAATGTCTAATGCAGCACCTGGATTAAAAAGTATGAACTAAGCAAGACAATTTAATACTAAAACTGAAAACTGATATGTAAGTACCAGTTTAGAAATACTTCATTCAATTATTTGATATGAATATCACCTAAGCTTAATCCAGTCGTTTCCAATTCAAAAGCATTATTAATTTGATCCTGACAAAATACAGCCGTTATTATCTACTAAAAGTTCACTCCCAGCATCAACTTGAAAATCATTTTTCAGTTCAACATAATTAGCTCCGCGATAATTAACACTGGTACCATTTCCGGTAATTAAATTACTTGCTTCGATATGATCACCTGCGGTATAAGTGTGAGTTCCTGAGTTTATAGTATTAGAAATCAAGGTCACAGGCATACAGTTTGCATCCACTCCTACCAAATTGATATTATCAATGAAAATATTATTCCCATAACCATTAACACCAACTAAGGAAATGCTTACGTCTGTAAACCCAATGCCGGTATAATCATCTAGATTGATAGTTTCAGATCGCCATTCTGTACATGATGGAACAAACGCATCGGTAACATATGCTGGTGGATTATTGGTAGCTAAAGTTAATTCACTCTTAGAATATTCAATAATAGGAATTCCGCATGAAGAAGAAACCTCAACCTCAAGGGCATCAAATAAATTGTTATTATATGGTGCATAAGCCACATCAAATGTTAAAGTAACATTTGTATATAAAGACAAATCCACTGTTGGCAAACGCAAATAGTCTCGTTCACCTGGAGCATTATATGTAAAATTCCATAATGCCGTGGCAGGATTACCATTACCCG
>CALHKJ010000461.1 GCA_938033975.1 uncultured Saprospiraceae bacterium
GAGCTCTATCCTAATCCAAGTAGTAGTGAATTTATCTTAGATGAAATAGAAAAATCTTCAACAAGTTCATTGATATCTGTTTATGATATTAATGGAAGTTTGGTTTCAAGATTCACAGCTGATACATACCCAGTATTCATCCAAGTTGAACAAGCAGGAATGTATATTGCTACTATTAGGAATGAGACTGGTTTGTATTCTTTTAAGTTGGTGAAGACTGATTAATTTATTTCTTTTAAAAATCATTTTACTTTTTTTGTCTACCGTGCCTACCCAGAGTGCCTCTAGTACGTCGTGGAGGCCACACAAAAAAAGTAACAAAAAAAGGTCACCACTGTAAAGCCTTCGCTAAAATTATTTCCCCTTCGCAAAATAGAGTCATCTAAAAAAAAAAGAGGATTGATGTTGGTCAATCCTCTTTGGTAATTATTGATATGTTGTTATCTTATATTTCTCCAGCAGCAGATTCATTTATATTTACGACGTGGTCACCAATTCTTTCAATTGATGAGAACAGGTTTGTAAAGATTAGCGCTGAATTTGGATCATAATCTTCATTGTTGATATTCTCTCTATTGTAAATTCTCATAGAGTTTCTTTGAACATTGGTTTCATCTTCCAGGGCATAGCATTTAGCAAGGCTAATATTGTCATACGAACCAATATTTAAGTTGGCATTCATTTCGTTGAAAGCTCTATCTACTATGGCAATCAATTCATTCATTTGATTTCTTTGCTCAGGTATCAGATAGATTTTGTTTTCAATTTTGTATTCAATCTTTTTCGAAATCTGGTAGAAGATATCACCTATTCTTTCCAGGTCATTGCAGATGTTCATAAAACTTCTCAAACGAACTGAGGTCTTATGTGTCATCTCTTTATCCGATAGCTTTGTAATGTATTTGATTATCTCCTCTTCGAATTTGTCAGTTATGTCTTCGTATTTTTTTAGTTTTTCAATAAGTGTTAGACTTTTCTTTTCGTCTGTAGAATTAAGCAAGTCTTTGGTGAAGCCAAGCATTCTAGTTGTAATTTCACCATATCTAGCAATCTCCTTTTGAATTTCAACTGTTGCAAGTTCAGGTGTTCTATTGGCTGCTGTATCAATAAATTTAAGTGTTTCAACTTCTGCCTCACCAGCTTTTTCTGGAACTGTTTTGATTGCCATTTTTACTAGCCAACCTACAAAAGGAAGCATGATCAATACATTCAGGATATTGAAAGTTGTGTGAAATGCTGCGAGTGTATAGGTGTCTAATATTTGCTCATCATTCTTTGCGTCACTGGTTTTCACTGCTCCTTCAAAAAGATGAGAAAAATTTTCAATAAACCCAGTTAAGAAGTTTAGTATGTATGGTAGAAGGATGATCATCCATGTTACACCAACTATATTAAACAAAGAGTGAATTCTTGCAGACCTTTTTGCATTTGTGTTACCAACCAATGATGCAATCTCAGCTGTAATGGTGGTTCCAATATTTTCTCCAAGTATCATTGCTGCGGCAACTTCTAAAGGTAGCCATCCTGTATAAACCAAGGTCAGTGTGATTGTCATGGCAGCAGTGGATGATTGTACCACTACCGTAACAAACGCTCCAACAAGAACAAAGAGAACTCTTGAGAAAAATCCATATCCTGCAATTCCTTTTATCCATGAAAGAGCTTCGGAATTGCCATTCAGGTCAGGCACTGCTCCCTTAAGGTAGGTTAGTCCTAAAAATAAGATTGCAAATCCAATCAAGAACTCTCCCCAATACTTAAACTTTGGTCTTTTGGAAAAAAGCATAGGTACGCCTATTGCAAAAATAGGTATTGAGTATGCACTTAATTTTAATTTGAATCCAAGTAGTGAGACGATCCAACCAGTAATTGTGGTTCCGATATTTGCTCCCATCATAATACCAGCAGATTCTACTAAGGTCAACAAACCTGCATTTACAAAAGAAACTGTCATAACTGTTGTTGCAGAAGAGGACTGAACCAAAGCTGTAGTTAGAAAGCCTGTACCCACACCAAGGAATCTATTCTTGGTCATGGTTCGCAATATCTTTCTCAATTGAGATCCAGCAGCTCTTTGGATACCTTCACTCATCATTTTCATTCCATATATAAAGAAAGCAAGTGCTCCTATTATTTGGAATGCATCCCATATGCCAAATGAAGTTGATGCCTCTTCAGACCCAGCTATCGCGATGTTAGATTGAATAAGAATTAGTAAAATCGTAAGTAACGATGCCTTCGTCATATTTGTTAAAGATGGGCTCCTCATTTATCAGTTAAAATTGGGACATGTTTTAATGCTGTAAATATACATTTCCAATGTTAACTAAGCATTAAGTATACAGTCAAAATGTCTATAAAATATGATGATTTGGGCTAAAAACGGGAAAGAGAATGACCAATCTAGTCATTCTCTTTCTCGATTATTGTTACATGGCTAAAAGCTTTTAGTCTTCCTCTGCTTCCTTGATGTTTTTGTATAAGCTGACCAAGTTTAAAAATTCTTGTTTTTCTGATATTTTGCTTGCTTTTGCAAGTTCGTGAATTTGATCTATTGAACTTTCTTGTATGTAGATACTGCTTCTCAATAGCATTCCAAATTCAGCTACAGCAAAGGCAAAATTGACCTCTGGAGAATTCTTTTCTACCTTATTTGCCTTTGGAGAGATGGTATGTACAATTCTTTTACTTTTGTCTTCATTTGGTAATTTATATCTAAATTTTAAAGTTGCCAGTTCATTGTTATAAACAAGCTTTGATTTATCAATTTGTTCTTTTTGATATTTCAGCGGATCAACTTTTGGATAAATACTTGTTTCAACACCCGGAGGTATGATTTCATAGATTGCTGTCATGGAATGACCGGAACCAATTTCTCCTGCATCTTTAGTATCATCATTAAAGTCTTCTTTGTTTAACATCCGATTTTCGTAACCAATTAATCTGTAGGCTGCTACATAAGCAGGATTGAATTCGATTTGAATTTTCACATCCTTTGCAATGGTAAACATGGTGCCTCCAAATTCATTGACCAAAATCTTTTGTGCTTCCATCATATTGTCAATGTAAGCATGATTTCCATTTCCTTTATTTGCAAGAACTTGCATTTGGTGGTCTTTGTAATTGCCAGTCCCAAATCCAAGAACGGATAAGAAGATATCTGATTTTCTTTTTTCTTCAATGAGCTTCTCTAAATCTTGTGGTGAATTTACTCCGACATTAAAATCTCCATCAGTTGCAAGAATAACTCTGTTGTTTCCACCTTTAATAAAGTTTTGCTTAGCAATCTGGTAAGCAGTTTTAATGCCTTGAGCTCCTGCCGTTGAACCTCCTGCATAAAGATTGTCAAGTGCAGCAATTATTTTTTGCTTTTCTGAAAGTGGTGTTGATTGTAAAGGCACTCCAGCATGCCCGGCATAGGTAACTATAGCAACTCTATCTTGTGGTCTCAATTGATTCAGCAACAGTTTTAGTGCTGAC
>CALHKJ010000462.1 GCA_938033975.1 uncultured Saprospiraceae bacterium
AATTTTCGAATGTGATGTATACACAGGAAGAATTACTAGAACATATGTTGGTATTGATGCGGCCGGAAACCAATCAGTTGTTCCATGTGTACAAGTTATACTTACGACGAGACCAGATTTATCCATGATAACTGCACCTCCAACTGCAACATATAGTTGTAATGAAGAGTATGTAGCTGATGCTAATGGTTATCCTGCTCCTTGGATCACTCCAACGACAGGCTCAGGTTCAGGTGTGCCGGTATTATGTGTTCCAGGATTGAATACTGGTGTTGCATGCAGCACTGGCTCTGGAGCTCCTTCGGATGGTATCTATTTAATTCCAGGTCCACAGAATCAAGTGTGCAATACTTTTGTATCATATGAAGATACACCACTTGAAACAATAGGTTGTACTGAAAAGATCATGAGACGATTTGAAGTGAGAGAATGGTGGTGTGGTGGAGAACTCAGATGGTTTGGTACTCAGTTGATAGAAATTACAGATGATATTGGACCAGAATTGGCTTGTCCAGATAACTTTACTGTTTCAACAGATGAAGGATGTAATGCAGAAGTACTTCTTCCAGCAATCACACCTAATGACGAATGCAGTGATATTTCAGAAGTTAATATAACTGTTGAAGGTAGTGGAGTTTTAGGTGATCATGATTATTTCCCTGGAGCATTCTTGCAATCAAATGGTGGACTTGTAAGCTTGCCAGTAGGTCAGAACATTATTACTTATACTGCCTATGACGAATGTTACAACAGTAGTAGTTGTACAATGGTAGTTACAGTGACAGATAGCACGCAGCCAGTTGCAATTTGTGAATCTAATACAGTGGTTTCATTACCAAGTGCAGGAAATATTGAAGTGTGGGCAGAAACTTTTGATGATGGCTCATTTGATGAATGTGGAATTGCTATTTATGAAGTACAAAGAATGTCTTCAACTTGCGATATTTCTGATGTAATTGAGTGGGATGATGCTATAAGTTTCTGTTGTGCAGATATTGGAACAGAAGTGATGGTTGCTTTGAGAGTTACAGATGTTAGTGGTAACACAAACATTTGTATGGTAACAGTAACTGTACAGGATAAAACAGTACCAAGTATTTCTTGTCCTGCAGATATGACAATTACCTGTGTGGAGCCATATGATCTTGATAACTTGACTCCTTTCTTTGGAGCACCAATAGTGGAAGATAATTGTATGGTAGATGATTTCGAGGAAGATGTTGATGCAGATATTAGTTCATGCGGTACAGGTACAATTACTAGAGACTTTACGATTAAAGATGTCAACGGAGTTGTGGTTGCATCATGTCAACAAGTGATTACAGTATTGATAGACGAACCAATGGTTGAGTCAGATATCATCTGGCCTGCAGATCATGAGCTGTTTGACGTATGCGACCTTTCAGGTACTCATCCAGACATACTTGGATATCCAATTGTTGATGAAGGAGTGTGTGATTTAGTTGGATTTAATTACGAAGATGAGATATTTGAAAACATACCTGGAAGTGATGCATGTGCTAAAATCATAAGAAGCTGGCAGGTAGTAAACTGGTGTCAAGAAGATGAGAATGGAGATGTTCAAATCTGGCCAGAAGATACACCTTATACACAAGTAATTGTATTGAATAACACAGTTGATCCAGTGATTACAGGAACTTGTGATAAGATTGTTGCGACATCTGGAGATGCAGAATGCGATGATGTGTTTGTCAATATCGTAAATTCAGCGACTGATGATTGTACGCCACAAGACGCTTTAAGTTGGACTTGGACGATTGATGTGAATCTGGATGGAAATTCAGCAAATGATATCAGTGGAAATGGACCAGATGCTTCAGGTGTTTATCCAATAGGAGAGCACTTGATCAGATGGACTGTAGAAGATCTTTGTGGAAACATTGATTTCTGTGATCAGCAGCTAAGTGTTACTAATACGAAAACACCTAATGCAGTTTGTATCTATGGTTTATCAGCGGAACTTGTTGCAATGGATATTGATCTAGATGGTGACACTGACACAGAAATGGTTACACTTTGGGCATCTGACTTCGATGCAGAAAGTCAACACCCATGTGGATATGATGTAACAGTTAGTTTCTCAGCAGATATCAATGATACATTCATCACATTTGGTTGTGCAGATGTAGGTACTCAGAATATTCAACTTTGGGTTACTGATTCCAATGGTGGAACTGCAATATGTGAGACCTTTGTAAATATTACAAATAACTCTGATGAAGGTCTATGTAATGATGCACTTGATGGAATGAGAGTTGTAGCAGGAAGAATCGCTACTGAGTCTGACAACGAAGTAGAAGATGTTCATGTTAACCTAGAAGGTTCAAATCAATCAGACATGACTGATAACTTAGGTGAGTATGTATTTGCAAATATGCCTGAAGGTGGTGCTTATAATGTCAAGCCTACCAAGAACGATGACTTGTTGAATGGGGTAACTACTTTAGATATCATTCACATTCAAAGACACATATTGAACATTAAGGAATTAGAAACTCCTTACCAACACATTGCAGCTGATGTCAATAACAATGGTTCAATATCAGCAATCGATTTGATTGAGATCAGAAAAGCGATCTTAGGCACGAAGACAGAATTTACTAATAATGAATCATGGAGATTTATAGATGCAGAATTTTCTTTTGCTGAAGGAACAAATCCATTGACTCAATTATTTGATGAAAACTATGATATTCCAACATTGAGTAATGATATGTATATTGACTTCACTGGTGTTAAGATTGGTGATGTAAATGGTTCAGTTACTCCAAGCGGATTTACATCTGCTGCCAATGTTGAAACTAGAAGTGGTAAGATATTAGAATTGAATGGTGAGGCAGATGAAAATCAGTTGATTGTAAGTGCAGATCAGACAATCACATTGAGAGGAATGCAAATGACAATCGAATACAATTCAACAAATGCAAATGTTGTAGGAATCGAACCACTTGCCTTGGATATATCAGGTGATTCATACCACATTGACAATGAGAATGGAAACATTACCATGTCATGGAATACAAATGAACTTAGAGACATAAAAATGGGTGAAGCTTTATTTGCAATCGTTCTCGATTCAGAAATTGAAGCCAATGCTATTGAAATAAGTTCAGGAATTACAAAAGCGGAAGCTTACAATGGTGATTTCGAGATACTAGAAATCAACTACAATGGAGGTGAGAAGCTTGCAGAACTGGCTCTCTTACAGAATGAACCGAATCCATGGGTTACAAAGACTATCATTAAGTATAGTTTGGAACAGGATCAGGAAGTTGTCTTCTACTTTAGAGATGCCAAAGGAACTTTGTTAAAGAAAATCACAACAAAGGCTAATGCAGGATTCAATGAGTTGCCAGTTAGTGCCACAGAATTGAATGCAGGAGCAGGAGTGATTTATTACGAAATGCAAACACAGACAGACAGAATCATGAAGAAGATGATTCTTGTAAACTAGAATAAGGATTTCTTTTAATCCCCCTGACGCTTGTCAATTCAAGTTGTCAAGGGGATTAAATAGGGTTGTTATAAACATTAATTTGTTTGAAGCCGTGTGTCGACAATCACACGGCTTTTTTATTTGTCTCCAAGCAGATTTTATATATAATGTTATTTAATGTATATATATCTGAAGGTCAGAATTATGAAAACTATTTGAATTAGGTATGATTTTAATTAGAAAATTTATCAGTTCTTTACATATTATTATAAATATTAATATGTAACTTTGTCCCTATAACCCCTTATTTAATCCCCTTATCAATATTTCTTTCCCAAAAGAGTAGTGTTGCATAAACCGCATTTGTTCCAAAAATTCGATTGAATTTTCAATTCATTTATTTTCCCAAAAATCGAATATTAGGATAGCGATAGCCTACCGTATAGTATGGCTCATCGTAAATATGGTTAATGCTGTATTTTTTAAAACAGGATTAATTATGAAGAATTCTAATTCTTTTAAAGCTAGCTTTTTGCCTAAGGCTATGCTATTAGGGTTATTGCTAGCGTCTTTTTACGGCATCAGCTCTACCAATTCATTTTCAAAATTTTACAATAGCTCAAGTCATATTGATGATTTAGAGCAATTGGTGTGTGAAATTCAAAATTTGAATGAATTGAAGCGAGATGCTTCTTGCAATGAATTATTGCCAATACAATTGGAAATTAACAACTTGCGAAATAGGGCATTCGGAAAAAGCGCAGCAAGTGCATCAGCATTAATGATGGATCCGATGGCACTGTGTCCAGAAATACAATCAATAGAATTGATAGATGTAGCTGGCTTTGCATCAACTGATCGATTGGTAATTTGCGGTGAGCCAGATACCTTGGCCTTTGTAATCTTTATTGAGGAACCTGGCGAAATTCTAGGTGCTCAAATGACAGTTTCATTCGAATCTGGAATGCAATATGCTGGTTTTGAATTGACTCATTATGATGGTACGACCATTTCTAATTTAAATCCAGATCCAATCAAACCTGAATTTCTTTTAGAGGGAATAACAGATGCAATTTATATAGCCTACATAGGTGTTGAGGCTAATTGTGATGCTGATATAAATGGATTAGAATATAGGGTTGATTTAGAATACAACTTTACCTACCAAGATACGTTTGGCAATATTCAAACCTGTAGGCAAAAAGCGGAACCTGCAAGAGTTTATAATTCCACAATTAAACAACCGATCATAAACTATCGTTCTGTCTCCAACACCAACATAAATGGGCTAAGTCAAGAATACTGTAGAACGATACAAATATCACAAGATGGAATTGATGCTTATTTACAGGAGCTCGATTTTTCTATTTGCGGGATTGACTTAGATAATGAGCTTAGTTTGACTCAAACCTTGGTT
>CALHKJ010000463.1 GCA_938033975.1 uncultured Saprospiraceae bacterium
ACAAATGCTTCAAAGGGACCGTGACAAGAATTGGTGGTTTGAGATTTAGAGAGATCGAAAAGGAAGCAAAAATCAAACATGAAAAAGCATTTGCAGATGATGCAGCTGAATTAGAAGAGTATGGTATTTACCAATGGAGAAGAAAAGGGGAGTATCACATGTTCAATCCCAATTCAATCCACCTATTGCAGCATTCTACCAAAACCAATGACTATGAAGTGTATAAAAAGTTTGCTAATGAAATAGATCAATTAGAAAACAATGCAAGCACACTTAGAAGTTTTGTAAGGATTAAAAAAGGGAATGCTATTCCAATTGAAGAAGTAGAACCAGTAGAGTCAATTTTCAAAAGATTTGCAACTGGCGCTATGTCCTTTGGATCCATCAGCCATGAAGCTCATACTACCTTGGCAATGGCCATGAACAGAATTGGCGGTAAAAGTAATTCTGGGGAAGGTGGTGAAGATCCAATAAGAAATAAGAAATTAGAAAATGGAGATTGGCAGCGATCTGCAATCAAGCAAGTAGCTTCTGGAAGATTTGGAGTAAACATTCATTACCTCAGTAACTCAGAAGAAATACAAATTAAAGTTGCTCAAGGAGCAAAACCAGGAGAGGGTGGTCAGCTACCTGGCCATAAGGTTGATAAGAATATTGCAAGAGTAAGAAACTCAACACCTGGTGTGGGTTTGATTTCCCCACCACCACACCACGATATTTATTCTATCGAGGATTTGGCCCAATTGATTTTCGACCTAAAGAACGCAAATCGTAAAGCAAGAATAAGTGTAAAATTAGTTTCCAAATCAGGAGTAGGAGTGATTGCTTCAGGTGTGGTAAAAGCACACGCCGATCATATTTTGATCTCTGGTTTTGATGGAGGAACCGGTGCTTCTCCACTGAGTTCTATTCGCCATGCAGGATTGCCGTGGGAGATTGGATTGGCAGAGACACATCAGACTTTGATGAAAAATGGCCTAAGGGATAGAGTAGTCTTGCAGGCAGATGGACAGATAAGAACAGGAAGAGACTTAGCAGTTGCTACGATGTTGGGGGCCGAAGAATGGGGTATTGCTACAGCGGCATTAGTAGTGGAAGGATGCATACTGATGAGAAAATGTCATTTGAATACTTGCCCTGTTGGTATCGCTACTCAGAACAAAGATTTAAGAAAAAAATTCAATGGAAAGGTTCAGCATCTAGTAAACTATTTTCATTTTCTCGCCAATCATCTGAGAGAAATTATGGCATCTGTTGGTGTGCGCAAATTAGATGATTTAGTTGGTCGTACAGAGTTCTTAGAGATTAGCGGAGTTGAAGATCATTGGAAGACAGAAAACTTACAACTTGAAACTTTATTTTTTAAGGAAGCACATCCTGCCAATCAGTCGATGTACTGCTCAACAGAGCAAGATCATGGTCTAGATGAAGTAATTGATCATAAATTAATGACAAAACTAGAGACTGCACTGGATCATAAACAATCCTTTGCCAGTGCTTTGGCAGTAAAGAGTACAGATAGAGCTGTAGGTACTATTCTATCAAACGAAATTAGCAATCGTTTTGGAGAAGAAGGGATTGGTGCTGAAAGTCTGAGTTTTAATTTCAGTGGTTCAGCAGGACAAAGCTTTGGTGCCTTTGCAGCCAAAGGAATAAAATTCGATCTAGAAGGGGAAGCCAACGATTATTTTGGAAAAGGCTTAAGCGGTGCTACACTGATTATTAGAAAAGAAACCAGACTCAATTATAATTCTTGGGACAATATCATTGTTGGTAATGTGGCACTATACGGTGCTACCTCAGGTGAGGCATATATCAATGGCGTTGCTGGTGATAGATTCGCCGTGAGAAATAGTGGTGCACATTGCGTAGTGGAAGGAATTGGTGACAATGGATGTGAGTACATGACAGGTGGAAGGGTAGTCGTCTTGGGCCCAACAGGAAGAAATTTTGGAGCCGGTATGAGTGGAGGAATTGCCTATCTCTATGATCCTACAAAAGAAAATATAGATATACTTAATAAAGAAATGATTGATCTTGACCCTCTTGATTCAAACGATCTACTTGAGTTGAGAAGTTTGATACGAAGTCATGTTAATCACACTGGAAGTAAATTAGGTTTTGAAATTCTCAATGATTGGGATACGCACGCTCAGAAATTTACGAAAGTGTTTCCAAAAGAATATAAGAGAGCATTGGAGGACGAAGGAATTATTCAAAAATCACTTACTAAATCAGCATAGTTATGGGAGATGTAAAAGGTTTTATGACGAAAGAAAGATCTTTGCCATCATTAGAAGATGCAGCGCAGAGAATCAATCACTTTAAGGAGTTTACTGATTTAGCACCAGAGTCTCATCAAAGAGATCAGGCCTCAAGGTGTATGGATTGTGGAGTTCCATTTTGCCACAATGCTTGCCCATTAGGAAATGTAATTCCTGATTTCAATGATGCAGTGTATCAAGGTGAATGGAAGAAAGCCTACGAGCTTTTAATTGAAACAAATAATTTTCCAGAATTCACTGGGAGGATTTGTCCAGCACCCTGTGAAGCTTCTTGCGTTTTGTCAATCAACAATGATGCAGTGACAATTGAGTACATTGAAAAGTCAATCATTGAAAAAGCATTCAAAGAAGGTTGGGTCAAGACGGAGCAATATGAAAGAAACGGTAAGCAGGTAGCTGTCGTTGGTTCTGGTCCTTCGGGACTTGCTTGCGCGGACCAACTTAATAAGGCAGGTCATGAGGTGACCGTATTTGAAAAGAGCGATAGAGCAGGAGGCTTGCTTAGATATGGTATCCCTGATTTTAAGTTAGAGAAAAACGTTGTGCAGCGTAGGATTGAGTTGATGTCTCAAGAAGGTATTGATTTTCGCACTTCCGTAAATGTTGGTGAGGATATCAAAGTAACTGAACTGACTGAAGCATATGATGCGGTTGTACTTTGTGGGGGCTCTGAAAAAGCAAGAGATCTTCCAATTGAAGGAAGAGAATATAAGGGTATCTACAAAGCCATGGATTTTCTAAAACAATGTAATCAAAAAGTAGCAGGAGATAACTTGGATGCAGACGCGATGATTGATGTGAAAGGAAAGAAGGTAATTGTGATAGGTGGAGGAGATACGGGTTCTGATTGTATCGGTAACTCTAATAGACTAGGAGTCGATTCAGTTTTACAAATTGAATTGATGTCGAAACCATCTTTGATGAGAAGTCTAGACAATCCATGGCCACTTTGGCCAATGGTCTACAAGACTTCAAGCTCACAACAAGAAGGCTGCGAAAGAGAATGGTCCATCTTGACCAAGAGGTTTATCTCAGAGGATGGAGAGAATCTATCCGGAATTGAAATCGTGAAAGTAGAATGGGCCAAAGATGAACAAGGCAAATACAAAATGATGGAAATAGAAGGGACAAAAGAAATCATCCCTTGTGACATCGTTTTTCTCGCCATGGGTTTTGTACACCCTATCAAAGAAGGAATGCTGGAACAGCTGAAATTGGAATTGGATGAAAGAGGAAATGTGAAAACAGATGATTACAAAACTTCCGTCGATAAAATATTCAGTGCAGGTGACATGCGGCGTGGACAATCATTGGTTGTTTGGGCCATTGCAGAAGGTAGAGAATGCGCTGACCAAGTTGAAAAATATTTGAAAGAATAATTAGTTGTTTAAAGAACTAGATTTGTTCGTTGAAAAAGGGATCATCCGCCTTGGATTGGTCCCTTTTCTTTTTGACAATTTTTCTTTGATGTCGCTTCATCTATCATCCTGTATTTAATCTATTTCTTATCTTAGTCAGAATTACTCTTTCGAATTAAATCTAATTTCATGAGACTATATCCAATTTTGTTAATTGTATTGCTCGCCATTGCATGCAAACCAAGCACACCAGAATCTCAACCAATCATTTCAGATGAAGTCAGTTTAGGAGAAATTAGTATTGATGTAAGTGGCTCAGAAGAAGCATTTCCTGTTTTCAAAGAAGGCATGCTATTGATGCACAGTTTCGAATTTAAAGACGCCGGAGAAAAATTTGCGGAAGCGCAAAAAATAGATCCCAATTTCGGGATGGCCTACTGGGGTGAAGCCATGACAAAAAATCATGCCTTATGGAGAGAACAAGAATTGGATGAAGCAAAAGAAATTCTCGCAAAACTTGGAGAAACACCAGAAGAAAAAAGAAGCAAATTCAAAACTGAATTTGAGTTAGCTATGTATGATGCAATTTCTATCCTATATGGTGAAGGCACAAAAAAGGAAAGAGATAAAGCTTATTCAAACTACATGGCTGAATTGCACGAAAAGTACCCAGAAAATCATGAGATAACTTCACTGTATGCCTTGTCAGTTTTAGGCTCAAATGAAGACAAAAGAAATGATGA
Organism: uncultured Saprospiraceae bacterium; assembly: GCA_938033975.1. Taxonomy (GTDB): domain Bacteria; phylum Bacteroidota; class Bacteroidia; order Chitinophagales; family Saprospiraceae; genus JAHDBF01. The sequence continues at coordinate 4,387 of CALHKJ010000463.1, forward strand.
GCTGTATGCCAAAGGCGCAAGAATTGCCCAATCAGTAATTGATGAAAATCCAAACCATCCCGGAGCCCTACATTATCTAATCCATAGTTATGATGATCCAGCCAATGCACACAAAGCACTCAATGCTGCCAATAGATATTCTAAGGTTGCACCAGATGCAGCGCATGCACTTCACATGCCTTCTCATATTTATGTAGCATTGGGTATGTGGGATGAAGTAATTTCCTCCAACATCGCCGCATGGGAGGCAAGTGAAAAAAGAAAGGCCAAAAAAGACTTAGACAACGACGCCTTAAATTATCATTCATTCAAATGGTTGATGTATGCATATTTGCAAAAAGGCGAATTTGCGGAAGCCAAAAAATTAGTCAAAGAAATGGAAGGCTACTGCTACGAGGATCCAACTTCAAAAGCAAAAAGTCATAATATCATGATGAAAGGTGCCTACTTCACAGAAACAGGAGAGTGGTCCGACCCACTGGTCAACGATACCATCGATTACAACGATCTACCCATCCAGATTTTTGGCACCTATAGCTACATGCAAGGCATGCAGGCCTTTCATAAAAATGATAAACCCCGCCTCAATGAAGTAATAGAAATCTTAGAGTCAAGAAACAAAGAAGCAGAAAATGAAGCCTTAATCGGAAATTCCCAAATGTGCAGCGGATCCTATGGTCGTGGAAGACCAACAACCACCCACGTAGAAAGAACCAAAGTAGTCATCCTAGAATTACAATCACAACTCGCCTTATTAAATAATGATGACACCGAAGCAGAACGCTTAATGAAAGAAGCCATCAAAGTAGAAGAAAAAACCAACTACATGTACGGCCCTCCAGAAATCGTAAAACCTTCCCACGAAATGTATGCCGAATGGCTCAAAGAAAGAAACCGAAAAAAAGAAGCCAAAACTTATTTTGAAAAAGTCCTAAAGCGAGCACCCAAAAGATACATTGCTATGAATGGGGTGGAGAGCGTTGATTGAGAAGTTAGACTCCAGACTACCAGATTCCAGACGTCTTCATAAAGAGAATCACTGCCTCCAAGGAATAAAAAGAAACATTGCGTCCAAGGGGTTTTAACCCCTTGTCTCTTCTTGTCTCGCTTATACCTCCCTGATTTTAATATCAATCAAAGATTGATTAAAAATCTTCCTCCGCCAGCTGGCGGACGGAATCTTATTTCAACAAAACATTTGTATGCTTTGC
>CALHKJ010000464.1 GCA_938033975.1 uncultured Saprospiraceae bacterium
CATCCTAAAGTAATTGTAACTGCCTTGTGTGATGTTGACTCAAGAGCCTTGGATGCTGCAAAAGAATTGTTTCCAGAAGCAAAAACTTATAAAGATTATCGAGTGATGCTCAAGGAGCTGAATGACTCAATTGATGCAGTTGTTGTGTCAACTCCAGATCATACGCATGCACCAGCATCTATGATGGCAATGGATATGGACAAACCTGTCTATTGTCAAAAACCTCTAACACATCATGTCTCTGAAGCAAGAGCAATGCGCAAAAAAGCAAAAGAGAAAAATTTGATTACGCAGATGGGAATACAAGTGCATTCTTTTTATGACTATAAATTAGCAACGCACTTAATACAAGCTGGCATAATTGGCAAAGTCAAAAAAGTACATGCTTGGTCGCCAAAAAATTGGGGCTATGATGGAGAGATTCCTACCGGCTCCGATCCAGTTCCAGAATATCTAGATTGGAATCTTTGGTTAGGCACCTCCAAAATGAGAGATTACAAAGAAGAAGTCTATCATCCCGGCAATTGGCGTAAACTAGTTGACTACGGTTGTGGCACCTTGGGAGATATGGGTGTTCATATTTTTGATACACCTTACAATGCACTAGCATTAGACATCCCTTTTACTATTAAAAATGAATGCCGAGCACCCAATCAATTCGGCTTTCCAGAAAACAATATAGTCACCTACGAATTTCCAGGTACAAAATACACAACCGAAAATTTCAAATGGATTTGGTACGATGGAGTAGGTGCACCCAAATTAAGTGACGATCTAAATTTGCCTGGAGCAGAAGAAAAACTTCCAGAGCAGGGTGCCATGTTTGTTGGGGAAAAAGGAAATCTACTTTTGCCACATTTTATGGAATTACCAAGATTGATAGTGGATGGCAAATACCGTGAAATCGATATGAATATTATCGATGAAAACTTGAGGAAAGATCCGCCTGCAGAACGAGACTATAATACTGAAAGCGCTACCCACTATCACGAATTTGTAGATGCTTGTATGGGTAAAGCAGAATGCTCAGCACCATTTTCTTATGCAGCGAGATTAACTGAAACAATCTTACTTGGAGTGATTGCAGGTTATTTCCCTAACCAAACTTTACATTGGGATAATGAAAGTTCAAAATTTGAAGAAGAAGAAGTGAATAAATTCCTTGATGTGCCTTACCGTGAGTTCTAAGAAATAAAAATGGATCGTAGAAAATTTATAAAGAAAACTTCGATGTCCGGTTTGGCTATCGGAGCTGCAGGACTTTCCAAAAATAATTCTTTCAAACAAAGACCTCTTGCATCCACCTACATGGGTGATTTTCAAGCACCAAAACTTGAAAACATTCGAGCTGCATTTATTGGGGTAGGAGCAAGAGGTGGAGATCATATGAGTTTTTTTGGCAAACTGCCAGGAACAGAAATTGTTGCCATCAGTGATCTGTATGAAGACAATGTTGGAAAGTGGAGAGACGTTGCCAAAGAGATTGGAAAAGGACAGCGTCATAATAATGTGAAGTTGTATCATGGTTCGGAAGATAAGTGGAAACTGATGCTTGACGAGGTCAAACCAGATGTTGTTTTCATCGCCACAAATTGGAACAATCACGCACCTATGGCTATCGAAGCGATGAACAAAGGTGCACATGCATTTATAGAAGTTCCAATTGCTGTTACTCTTGAAGAAATGTGGCAGTTGGTTGATACCTCAGAGAAGACTCAGAAGCATTGTATGATGATGGAGAATGTAAATTACTCTAGAGACGAATTAATGTTTTTGAATATGTGCAGAAAAGGACTGGTTGGTGAATTGCTGCATGCGGAAGCAGCCTATATCCATGAACTTAGATGGCAGATGGAAGAGCAGGAAAGAGGAACAGGATCATGGAGGACATTGCACTACGCCAAAAGAAATGGGAATCTTTATCCAACACATGGCTTAGGTCCCGTAGCTCAGTATATGAATATTGGGAGAGGAGAGGATACTTTCAAGCACTTAGTTTCTTTTTCAACTCCAGCTCGAGGCAGGCAGTTATATGCAAGGGAAAACTATGCAGAAGATCACAAGTGGAATAAATTGAATTACAAAGGAGGTGACTTAAACACTTCAATCATTAAGACCCAAATCGGACGCACCATTATGGTACAATGGGACGAAACAAGTCCTCGTCCATATTCAAGACATAACTTGATTCAAGGAACCAAAGGAATCTTGGCTGGTTTCCCAACAAGAGTTGCTTTAGATGGTGGAATCGAAGGGATTACAGAAAATCACCACCGGTGGGCTCAAGGAGAACAGCTAGAGGCCTTGTATGAAAAGTATGATCATCCACTTTATAAAAGACTGAATCAAAAAACAAAAGATAGTGGTCACGGAGGTATGGATGGGATGATGATGTATAGAATTGTTGAGTGCCTACAAAATGGTTGGGCTCTTGATCAAAACGTATACGAAGGATGCTTGTGGAGTGCAGTCGCGCCTCTCAGTGAAAGGTCAGTTGCAGAAGACGGCAGTCCTCAGAAGTTTCCAGACTTTACTCGTGGCCATTGGGAGACTACCAAGGCACTTCAGATTGTTTCATAATTGAATAATTTGCAAAAAAATATTGTCATTTTAAGTGATCTCAATTGGGACGCTCATCTTAGAAGTATTACACCTCAAGAAATAATTAACTTTCAATTAGATGACCTGAGCCTAGATCGATACGAAAGAGTAAGAAGATATTTCGAAATTGTCAAAAGAGAAAAGGCAGATTTGGTCTTACTTGCTGGGGATGTCACAGGAGATGGTTTTTGTGGTCACGGATTTCAATATGCCTTGATCTTACTTTTAAGCTTATTTGAAAAAGAAAAGATTCCATGCTTGTTTATCAGTGGCAATCATGATCCAGATGAAAACTTTGATATTGTTAAAGATTGGATTCAAAATTTCACTCAAGTAAATGAGATATCTTCTAAGCTAGTAAATGTACTTGGTCTTAAGATACTAGGAGTTAATTATGACACAAGTAAATCTAAGGCATCTATCAAAAAATTACTAAAAGAAAACACCGAAGATATTGATATCATCTTAGCACATAGTACAATCAAAAGAAGAATTCTTCATTTCGATTTCAACACAGATTATATAATTACTGGACACTATGATAGAAAATTATTAGCTCACAGAAATACTGTTTTTATTGCCTTAGACAATGATTCTGAAGAAGTCTCCTATGCTGTAATAACTAAGAATGCAAAATTTACTGATCATGTAAGTCTAAAAATCCGAATGGATAGAGAAACACTTTTTAGTCTTTCTGATTCATTTGATCAACTCAATTCCACAAACAGAAATTCTATCTTAGAAGTAAATGGACATCCAACTTTTGATTTATTAAAATTAGAAAACGCTAGTGCACAAAGCCTTGCTCGTGATGGTGCTCATTTTCTTTTTTTAAAGTACATGCGCGGAATAAACTATTCTTGTAGTTTAGACACTATGTATAGAATGAAGAACAAAATAACTCCAGAACTAGGTGATTTGAGCCTTAACCAATTGCACGGTTTGCCCATAACCGCCAACTACAAAATTTCAGAAAGCATGATAGAAGATTATTTAGGCAATGTAATTGACTAAAGGAAATTTGTTTTCTAATCCGTTCGTAAGGCTAATAATATTTTTTTATATTCAAATACATTTATCCTTAAACCTTATGATATGCTTCCAGAAATAAACTATTTAGCGATAATCGTAGCAGGCCTGATTCCCAGTATAATTGGCGCTGTTTACTACGGTACAATTTTCGAAAAACAATGGCTCAGCTCCCTCGGAAAAACTAAAGAAGAGATGGTTCCTGATAATATGGCGGTAGCCTATGGCCTAGCATTGTTGGCTGCCATGGTACTTTCCTTTTCTTTCAAAATGATTATAGAAATGATGCACAAAACTGTAGAAAATGGTGAGCTTGTATTTGGGAGTCATCATACTTTTGGTCATGGGGCTATGCACGGTGCATTTTTTTGCCTAGTTGTAATCTGCCCAGTTATCCTTTCAAAAGGATTATTCCAAAAGACATCTGGTAAAAATATTTTGATCAATTCACTTTTTTGGATTATTTGCGCTGCTTTAATGGGTGGAGTTCTTGATAGTTGGAATTAGTCTTCAAATTTCTTCTTGACGACAAATAAATCCCATCAAATACCAATTTTAGTATAATTGGTCCTTTTGATTCGTTTCATAATAAGCAATCTTGTTACATTGAGAGCAAATTGATATTATGAAAAGACCTTTGGTTTTCCCTTTAGATAGGAATGCAACAAAAGAAGCGGCAGAAATGGCTGACTTCTATGATGAAACACTTGGGTTCACCCCCAACAGTTTATTCACCATGATGCACAGACCACGAATTTCCGATGCATTTATGGAAATGAATAAGGCCGTTATGGAGAATAAGGGAAGAGTTACTTCTGGCCTAAAAAGATTGCTTGCCTATCTTTCAAGTAAAACTGCTGGCTGTAGATATTGTGAGGCACATGCCATCCGTGCAGCGGAGCGGTATGGGTCTGAACAAGACAAACTCAATAATATTTGGGAGTATAAAACCTATTCAGCTTTCAGTGAAGCAGAAAGAGCCGTATTCGATTTTGCAATTGCAGCTTCATCTGTTCCTAACCAAGTAGATGATGAGATTGCTGATAATTTGCGCAAGCATTGGGACGATGGTGAAATCGTAGAAATTCTTGGAGTAGTAGCTTTGTTTGGTTATCTCAATAGATGGAATGACAGCATGGGGACACATCTTGAAGAGCCTGCAGCCGAGGACGGTGTGAAATTTTTAGGCAAACTTGGTTGGACGCGTGGCAAACATCAATATTAACTTGAAATGAAAACTCTTTTAAACTTCGTATGGAATGTTTTTAAGTACATTTTCATAATGGCATTCTTGATCCTTCTTTGTGTCTATTTTTATTTCTTAATGACTTGGTCAAGTACCGCTTCCGCAAATGAGAAATTGTTAGGCCCTAAGGCTGATGTAGTGGTGCAAGCAGATTTTGGTTTTCGAGATCTGAATAAAAATGGTAGACTCGATCCTTATGAAGATAGTCGCCAACCCACCTTTGTTCGTGTAGAAAATTTGCTTACGCAAATGACAATCGAAGAAAAGGCAGGTCTGATGTTTATCAATATGACAGATTTTGTTTCCGATGGTTCCCTTTTTGAAAAGCCAAAACTTAACGAACCTATTTCATTTTTTTTAGAGACAAACTCATCTTTGGTCGCTGCAAAGAAAATGAATCACTTTAATCTTATCAATTCATATTCGGCAGAAGCCATAGCTAAGTGGAATAATAATATCCAACTTATGGCAGAGAGGACTAGGCTCGGAATTCCAGTCACCATCGCTACAGATCCTAGACATGGAGCAAGAGAAAATCCTGGAGCCTCTATTCCAACTCCCTTCTTTTCAAAATGGTGTTCACCTTTAGGCTTTGCAGCCATTAATGACACCATTATAATGAAAGAGTTTGCCAATATCGCAAGACAAGAATATTTAGCTGTAGGTTTTAGACTAGCATTGCATCCAATGGCTGATCTTGCAACCGAACCAAGATGGGCAAGGGTTGGAGGTACCTTTGGAGAAGATGCCACCATTTCTGCAAATCTTACCAAAGCATACGTATTGGGTTTTCAAGGTGATTCTCTTAATAGAAATTCTGTTGCCTGCATGACCAAGCATTTTTCAGGTGGAGGTCCACAAAAAGATGGAGAGGATGCACACTTCCATTACGGTAAAGAGCAAGTTTATCCA
>CALHKJ010000465.1 GCA_938033975.1 uncultured Saprospiraceae bacterium
ACATCAAACATCAAACATCAAACATCAAACATCAAACATCAAACATCAAACATCAAACATCAAACATCAAACATCAAACATCCCACCTCTCGCTTCTCGCTTCCCAACAAAATGGAATAATAATTGCCCTTAATTTTGATTGAATGACCACTATTTAAACTAATTCTGATATGCTAAATAAAGCTCAAAAGTCCCAATTAAGAGGAGATCTCTTCAGACATTTAGATGGTATTGCTGTTGCCCCAACCTGCTATACCTTGCATGCTGCTGGTGTACTCCAGTACATTTTGGATAATAGAAATATTGAACTCAATGCTACAGCTGAGAAATTCAATGCCAATAAAGGCTACCTAAATGTCGCACTGAGACTATTAGCTTCTCAAGGATGGCTTACTCAAAAATTGGATAATGCTACTCAATCCATAAGCTATTCCACGACAACAAGATCGGAAAAGGCTTTTAGTTTGGCCCATCTTTATAAAGACACCAATGACCTGATGAAATTTTCAGGTCAGTTTCATAGAAGAAAATTTGAAGTAGAACCTTTTAATGTTTTGAAAGCTATCATGTCAAACTTCAAAGACAACTACGGTCTTGGAAGTATTGAAGATGGCTCTGTCGAACATCAAGTTCTCAAACATATAGAAGGTATCATTGTAGCACCTTCGACCGTAAGATTAGGAATGGGTGGTATGTTTCATAAGTATTTTATGGAAACTTCATTTAGGCCTGAAGAATTTCATAGAGATGCAGAATCTTTCAAAGCACTTCTTGATTTTTTCACCTGGTTAGGTTGGTATACTTCAGATGGAGAGACCTATGCATTTACAGATAAAGGATTGTTCTACGCCAAAAGAGCATCTGCATATGGTGTTACAGTTTCCTATATTCCTACTTTCAGGAATTTGGATAAATTAATTTTTGGCGATCCAGCGACTTTGAGAAAAATCAAAGAAGGTGACGATGAAATACATGTTGATAGAGAGATGAATGTCTGGGGAAGTGGGGGAGCACATGGCGCTTACTTCAAAAAAATGGATGAAGTGCTTATTGATATTTTCAATAAGCCTATTGAAGAGCAACCCAAAGGTGTCTTAGATATGGGTTGCGGAAATGGTGCATTTTTAGCTCATGCCTTTGAGGTCATAGAGAGCAGAACATTGAGAGGTCAAATGCTTGAAGATCATCCTCTGTTTTTAGTGGGTGCCGATTATAATCAGGCCGCTATAAAAGTCACCCGTGCAAATTTGATACAAAAAGATATATGGGCAAAAGTGATATGGGGAGATATTGGAAGACCTGATCTCTTGGACCAGCATCTTCAAGATGTGTACAAAATTCCTTTGAGCGAATTGCTTAATGTTCGTACATTTTTGGATCACAATAGAATTTGGTCCACGCCTTCTGTAATCGATGATAATAGAGTTTCTACATCTACAGGTGCCTTTGCACATCGTGGCGAATGGCTTTCAAACAATCATGTTGAAGATAACTTAAAAGAACATTTCAATAAGTGGATGCCCTATGTTAAAAAACATGGTTTGCTATTGATCGAATTACATACAGTTGATCCAGCATTGGTTGCTAAAAATTTAGGACGTACAGCAGCAACAGCATATGATGGCACACATGGTTATTCTGACCAATTTATTTTAGAACTCAATGTATTTTTAAAAGTGATAGAAGAATGTGGCTTGGAAGCTGTGCCTCAGCATGCTTATAAGTTTCCTAATTCTGACTTGGCAACTGTAAGTATTAATTTACTCAGAGGTAAATGATGGTCAACTCATAATCACCAACTCAAAATCGCACACCACCAGCTAACTCCAATTCAAACAAGCTAAATAGATAAATAAATTTAAATCCAATTATAGATAGGCATAATGAATTTACCACTATAATCAGTTGTAAATCAAACAATTGTAATGAATGTATCCCTCTTTAAAATAACAATTAACCCAGAATCAACGATTCTTACGATAAAATATGATCCTATATTTGAGTATAGTTACACAATAGATAGCTTAGGAATTAAAGAATTCTTTTAGTCATCGGTTTTTAGGATTAGTGAAATGGTGTGTGGTTTAAAATTAGAGCTTTGGTTAAGTATTTGTTTTAAACAAAAACTCTTCAATTTAATACCTGAAGATTCAATGTAACTATACAATTTATCATTTTATATGAAATGAAAAATTTGGTTTGTATTTGTTTTGGATCCTGGTAAGATCCACTAAAATGGGTTTGTTGAGGAAAGTCAACAAGCCCATTTTTTTTAATAGTTCCTCAAGTCCCCAGCCAGCGAAGCCAGACGTGTCCCCAGCAAAGCGTGTCCCCAGCAAAGCGTGTCCCCAGCCAGCGAAGCGCAGTGTGTCCCCAGCGCCAGCGAGTCCCCAGCCAGCGAAGCGCAGCGTGTCCCTAGCGGAGCAAGTCCCCACACAGCATCCCTCCTTGAGTATGACAAGCAATATTCACCTAATCATCTGATATTCAATAACTTATCATATAGTAATACACACTTACTCATAACAAAAGGCAACAAAAGTTGAAAGAATCGCGCCTCAAAGCTCCTTAGTTTAGTAATGAACAAGTTTACTATTGAGAATGCAGGACAATCTAGGCTTTCTCAAAATTCAATTTTACGGACATGAGAAATGCAACGAAACAAATAGAAGATAGACAAGGACTCTATGTTCCAGAAATGGAATCAGATGCCTGTGGAGTGGGAATGCTTCTTGACGTCACAAATAAACCTAATCATTATATCGCAAGCTCAGCACTGACCATGCTCGAAAACATGGAACACAGGGGAGCATGTGGTTGTGAAGAAAATACTGGTGATGGCGCAGGAATGTTAACTCAACTCCCTCATCTATTTTTTTACAACTTATTTTCAGAGCGCAATTTGGTTTTACCTGCAAAAGGTAATTATGGAGTTGGTATGTTCTTTTTCCCTAAAAAGGAAAAGACGAGAATCATTTGTAAAGAAATAATAGAACAATGCACTGAAGAATATGGATTTGAAATTTTACTAGAAAGAAATGTTCCTGTAGATAATTCATTTATCGGCAAATCTGCATTGGATAGTGAGCCCAGAATCGAACAAATATTTTTTAAGTCCACTGGTGTAAATTTTGATGATCTTGAGAAACGATTCTATTTTCTGCGCAACGCGATTATGAAAAAGGTATATTTTCTTAATCCAGACTTGGTAGATGAATTTTATATCAGTTCTCTTTCTTCAAAAACAATAGTTTACAAGGGCCTACTTACTGCAAGACAGCTGAGACCTTATTACTTAGATCTTCAAGATCCAAATTATCAAACTGCTTTAGCAATTGTACATAGTAGGTTCTCAACCAACACAGTACCAAAGTGGAAGCT
>CALHKJ010000466.1 GCA_938033975.1 uncultured Saprospiraceae bacterium
CTAAGAATTACATGAGGACAGGCTACACTAGAACAAATTGGGATGTAGTGACAATTCTAAATGAACACGATCCGGAGATTAGCATATTTAAATACAAGACCTTGCTGATGGGCGGAACTATTAAAAGTTATGTTGAAAATCCAAAAGTAAGAATCGGGGATGTTTCAGCCATTATGATGGAAAACATGCCCCGCTTTGCCAAGTCCTTCAATACGCCCTCTTTTGAAATTGCCTTAATGGATGACTGGGATGCTAAACTAGAATTGATGAAGACAATTTGCTCAGAAGAAAGTGTCCTAACTTTTGGAGGAGTGCCTACCTGGCTGCTTGTTTTATTTCGCATGATGTTGGAATACAAAAAAGTTGATACGATTACAGAAATTTGGCCAGACGCAAGAGTATTTCTTCATGGAGGGGTAGGCTTTGATCCATATAAGGAAGAATTTCAAAAGTTATTTACCAGGAAGGACTTTATCTATATGGAAGTCTACAATGCTTCAGAGGGCTACTTTGGTTTGCAGGATAGATTTGATGAAGAAGGGATGTTGCTATTAACAGACAACAGTGTCTTTTTTGAATTTATACCAAAATCAGAAATAGAAAGCGAACAGCCAATCGTGTTGGAATTATCAGAAGTAGAAACAGATGTAGATTACTCCTTAGTGATAAGCACAAGCTCTGGACTTTGGAGATATAAAATAGGAGACGTAATTCGCTTCACAAGTACAAAGCCATATAGGTTTAAAGTAGTAGGCAGGACACAGCAATACATCAATACCTTTGGCGAAGAGTTAATGATTCATAATACTGATAAGGCGATACAAATTTGTAGTGATCAATTCAATTGCTCAGTTTCTAACTATACTGCAGGTCCTATATACTTTAATGACAAAAAAGAAAAGCCAGGTCACCAATGGTTGATAGAATTTGATAGGCCTCCTCAAGACTTAGCCACATTTGCGGAAGCACTAGATCAAACCTTACAATCCCTCAATGGTGATTATGAAGCAAAGAGATATAATAGCATAGCTATGAATCAGCTCAAAATAACCTCAATTCCTAGTGGTAGCTTCAATTCATGGCTTCGAGCCAATTCAAAATGGGGCGCTCAAGTAAAAGTACCAAGGTTAAGTAATGATCGTCAAATAATAGATGATATATTGCGACATCTTAGTATTCAAATCTAATGAAAGAGGAAATAAATTTTGAAGGAATTGAAAAAGAGCTTTTAGGGTCTCAAAGCCTTGAGAATGAGAATCAAGTTTTAGAAATGATAAGGCTTCGTGTTGGAGAACTATTAGATAGAGATCCTGAGCTTTTGATGAGTTATCTCTACCGCCTAGATGTACTTGAAGTAGATTTAAAACAAGTATTAAGTAAAGACTCAAAACTTCCAATTGCAGAAGGAATCAGTCAATTGATTTTTAAAAGACAAATGCAACGTGTCGCAACCAAACGTAAGTTTAAACAAGATCCTATCGAAGGGTGGGAGTTTTAAATGTTGGTTTCAAAAATATAAGCTTTGGCCATAGAAAAATATAGCGGCATTGTTTTCAAATCTATTCCGTATAGTGAGACATCTTTAATCTTAGATATCTACACAAGAACAAAAGGGTTACACTCCTATATCGTAAGTGGTGTCCGCAAGAAAAAATCAAAATCAAATGCAAGTTTATATAAGCCAATGAGTTTGATAAATTTTGTGGCTTATGAAGGAACTTCGCAGAAGCTTTACAGAATTAAGGAGGCAAGGTATTCTAAGATTTATCAAAGCATCACAGTCGATGTTATAAAATCCACCATGGCGGTATTTATGATTGATCTTTGTAGACATACAATCCGTGAAAAAGAAGCCAATCCAGATTTATTTGATTTTATTCAGAATAGATTTTTAATCTTGGATGAAGTAGACAACATTCCTCCTGATTATCATTTATCTTTTGCCTTACATCTTTGTAATTATCTTGGCTTTTATCCGCAGGATAACTTTGATCTAGAATCAAGACCTTTTTTTGATTTGGAAAGGGGAGTATTTATTTCTGACCCTACCTCCGTGAGATTGTATTTAGACACAGATGAATCGCAATATTTGTATAGCCTACTTAAGCAGGATAAATCAATTATGAGCTCCACTAGAGCCTTAAGACAAAGCCTATTAGATAAGTTAATGACTTATTATCATCATCATGTTGACGGCTTTAGGGATTTACCTTCTTTAGAAGTTTTCAAGACCATATTTTCAAGCTGATTTGGTGGAATATAAAGACTTCACTTCTAGAAAATTAACCATATTTGCGGAAGCGATTTATGCACTACAGAATATAGATTGATGAAGTATAACAAGAAATCACTTTCAAAGGGAACACTTAAAAAGCTATACCATGGCTTAAAAAAGCCAAGATTGATAGAGGAAAAGATGTTGTCTTTATTAAGACAAGGAAAAATTTCCAAGTGGTTTTCAGGAATTGGTCAAGAAGCAATTTCTGTTGGTTGTACAATGGCATTGAAAGAGGATGAGATGATATTTCCAATGCACAGGAATTTGGGAGTATTTACATCAAGGAATGTGCCTTTTGAAAGACTTTTTGGTCAGTGGCAAGGAAAGGAATTGGGCTTCACTAAAGGAAGAGATAGATCTTTTCACTTTGGTACACTTGATTACAACTTGGTGGGAATGATTTCTCACCTAGGACCTCAACTCTCTTTGGCAGCAGGTGTCGCCTTAGGGTATAAGTTGAGAAATGAGGCTAAAGTTTCATTGGCTTTTACTGGAGAAGGAGGGACGAGTGAAGGAGAATTTCATGAAGCTTTAAATGTTGCTGCTGTTTGGAATCTACCAGTAATATTTGTTATTGAGAATAATGGTTATGGTTTATCAACTCCAGTGTCCGAACAATATGCATGCAAGGATTTGGCAGATAGAGCTATTGGATATGGAATGGAAAGTGTAATCATGGATGGTAATAACATTCTTGAAGTATATCATGGAATATCTAAGTTGGCAAAAAATATTCGAAAGAATCCAAGACCTGTTCTAGTAGAAATGAAGACTTTTAGAATGCGCGGACATGAGGAAGCTTCTGGAACAAAGTATGTTCCAAAAAAATTGATGGATGCTTGGGCAAAAAAGGACCCAATTTCAAATTTTGAAAACTTTTTGTTGAAAGAAAAGGTCATCACCCTCGATGACATCACCGCATTTGAAAAAGAAGTAAAAAAAGATATTAAATCAGCCTTACAAGAGGCAGACAAGCATGAAACAGTTCAAAGTACAGAAGAGGCAGAGTTGGCCGATGTGTTTAAAACTATTGATATTACCACTACAGAACCTTCGGGCAATAAAGTGCAGATGAGATATATAGATGCCATCTCAGATGCACTGAAAGAAGCCATGGATAGAAACGATGATTTGGTCTTAATGGGACAAGACATTGGTGACTACGGAGGTGTGTTTAAAATAACTGATGGTTTTGTAAAAAAGTATGGTCACGATAGAGTGAGAAATACTCCATTATGTGAAAGTGCCATTGTTGGAATTAGCTTGGGTTTATCTTTTTTGAACATTAAGTCCATGATGGAAATGCAATTTGCAGATTTTGTTACCTGTGGATTTAATCAAATTGTAAATAACCTTGCAAAGATAAATTATCGTTGGGCTCACAATCCAAATGTTGTCATACGTATGCCTGCAGGTGGAGGTGTTGGAGCTGGACCATTTCATTCTCAATGCAATGAAGCGTGGTTTACAAAAACTCCTGGATTGAAGGTGGTATTTCCGAGCACTCCAGAAGATGCAAAAGGATTGTTACTTGCATCCTTTGAAGATCCAAACCCAGTCATGTATTTTGAGCATAAGGCTTTATACAGAACCTTGGAATCAGAAGTTCCAGAAGGCTATTATACTACTCCTATCGGAAAAGCAAAGTTGGTGAAAGAAGGTGAACGATTATCAATCATTAGCTATGGTCAAGCAGTGCATTGGGCCAAGGACTATTGTGATCAAGAGGGTATAGCTGCTGACATTCTAGATTTAAGAACTTTACAGCCATTAGACTACGAATCCATTGATAAAACAGTAAAGAAGACCAATAAGGCTATTATTTTTCATGAAGACACCTTATTTGGTGGAATTGGTTCAGAAATTGCAGCATATATATCAGAGCATTTGTTTGAACACATTGATGCTCCGGTAATTAGGGTTGCAAGCCTTGATACACCAGTACCTTTCACACCTAGTCTTGAGAAGATATTTTTGCCGAAAGAAAGGCTCAAAACAAGCATTAAAAAAATATTAGACTATTAAATTATGGCTAAAGAAAAAAGCACATTGGATGTTGGAAGTTTGCAAAGTAAAGTGGACTCATACAATCAAATACTTGCAAACACGGAAAACTACAGAAAAGATTGGGGTGATCACTTGAAGCCCATGATTGTAAATGGTCTTGAACAAATAATAAAATCAACAGGTCTAAATGCAACTGTTGAAGTAAAAGACAATATTAGTAATCTGGAAGTAGTGGTATTGAACTTAGGACAAGATGTTTCTGGAATAGGAGAAAAACTTGAAGGTTCAGATTCTACACGTCCCATGATTAAGAATAAAGGAGCATTGGTCTATCAACAATTGTTTAATGGAAAATTATTGATCCTAATCATGTATCCATTTATAGAAGGTTATGGTGAGCCAAGGCCTCCAAGAACTTTAGAGATTTTACGTCCACAAGAAATGAAGGAACCATTCCTCTTGAGGCATGTAGAAGAATTCATGAATGAGATTATCAGCTGGGAAGACTATGATGATGATATTGATGAAACCGCAAAGGTCAACCCAATTGGATTTAACATGGTTGAAAATAATCTTGACGATATTACTGGTACTTAGTAAAATAGATCGCTAGACACATTGTCTGCTACAATGAGCGCCTTCTCACTCAAGGTAAATGTATCACTTGATTCAACAATGAATCCTGCATCGAC
>CALHKJ010000467.1 GCA_938033975.1 uncultured Saprospiraceae bacterium
TCGAGACTGTAGCTCAGCTGGTTTAGAGCATTACCTTGACAGGGTAGGGGTCGGGGGTTCGAGTCCCTCCAGTCTCACATGGCCAAGCAATTCATTTGCTTGGCTTTTTTCATTAGCCCCCATTAATAAAACTTCACACAAACAGGAGTCTTTATCTCAAACTCCTCTCCCACTCTTTCTAAAGTTCCATTGCTTTGATCAATGGCGAAGGTGACAATGTTATTGCTGTTTTGATTGGCCGCCAATAGGAATTTTCCATTAGGGCTGATTGAGAAATCTCTTGGGACTAGACCGCCGGCGTTGTAGCGATCAATATATTCTAGCAGACCATCCGCTTTCACCTTGAATAATGAGATGCTTTGCTCAGGATCATTGATACCACGATTGGATGCGTACAAATATTTTTCATTGGGATGAAGGTGTATAGCCGCAGGGAAAACATTTTCGTTTCGCTGCGGTATAGTAGAGTATGTTTCTTTTAGTTGTAAGGGTTGATTGACTGCGGTCCACTGCAAGACATCTATGGTATGATTCAATTCATTAAGAACGTAGATGTGTTTGTTGGAATGAAGGCACATGTGCCTAGGTCCTGCTCCACCAGCCAAAACCGTGTGTGCTGTCTCTACTAACTTATCCTCGATGATCTGTAGATGAATGATATTATCCATTCCGAGATCGCTGATTAAAATTGTTTTTTGGTCTGGTGCAAGCATCGCCATATGTGGGTGGCTAGATTCCTGTCGAGGAGGACCAGCAAAAGTTCCTTCGGGCTCCAATGAATCAACTAGTTCTAATTTGGGCTCGGTGCGAAATAGAGAAACAACTCCCATATAATTGCTCACGACCAAGTACGAACTATTTGGAACTGGAATCACATGACAAGGTGCATCACCTTTTGTCTCCGCTACCTGCGTTTTATCGTAATCATCCAAATCTATCTTAGTGATTGTGCCTGGGCCGATTTCATTTGCTGCATATAAACTTTGCTTATCAACTGCAAGATAGGATGGATTGATAAGATTAGGAATGGTATCTAGCCATGTCAATTCCCCACTCTCTTTATCCATCTGAAGAAGGTAAACGCCATCAGCTTTGCCATCTACATGTCCCTCTTTTTTTGTGTAGGTACCTACTGCTATCTTATAGTTATTCAATTTTTCTTCTTTTGAATTTGTTTCCGCAGGTTTGCAATTTGTCATTGAGCAGATTAAAGCAAGGACTATGAAGCCGTATATATATTTCATATAATTCTTTGAGCTAGTGATTTCTAGATATTAATTATTTAAATCAATAATTTAAAAACCAAAGATGTCATCTTTTTGTAAGATTCCACTAAAGTAAATGACAAATTCGGTCTTTCTAACTATGCGCTTCCAATACCACAGGACTCATTTGCCGAAAGGCAAAAAAAAGTGGCTTCCTATTTTATAGAAAGCCACCCCATTAAGTCCATAAATGGTATTTACTATTTAAAATACCATAGATATAGTAACGATATAGTAGTTCAATCAGAATTGTAAACCGCGTGTAGTCCAGTTAAGATCTTACCTAAAACTTAACCCATCCCAATTGAAAACTTAAAGTGTTGTTGTCGGTTCTTTGCGTAGGATTATCTTTAAGACATTTGTAGGTAATTCTTCTTTATTATAACTAATAAATATTTTGCCTGCTTCTATTCCATTTTGTTGCAAAATTTTCCTGCAATCGTAAAGTAGTTTTTGTACTGGTTCTTTTTCTTGATTAGAAAAATCCATAACTAATATCAAAACTCCCTCATACTTATTGGAAATAAGGTCTTTTGAAAATCTATCAAGTTCATCTATATTACCTTGAGTCAACTCAAGCTCTGTAACATCAATATTCATTTCAAATTCAGTCGCACTCGCTACCCTTTTCCCCTTTATTTTACTTTCATCGAAAGTTGCAAACTCATTCATGTATCCAGGTAATTCCTTACCCTTTTCTAATATATTGCCGTCCTGATCTAAAGTAACAGCTGTTGCTATGCCATTGATTAATATCACTTTTTCATTAACGTTCTGCGACAAAGCGGCGTTAGAAAAATGTAAAATCAAAAGAATAAAAATTGTTGTTGCTTTCATTTTTTTAAAGTTTTGAACTTATTTAATTTTCTTGATATTAGGTATGTCATAAAAGGCCTAAATATCAATTAGTAATTATACAAATTTGAGACAATCCTCATTAGAATTAATAGGCTAAATGAGGTATTTTATCACTAGGTGAATTACCTATCTGCTAAATATCCCAGCTATAAATGCCCAATGCGGATTAGAGGATTTTCAACATATAAAAAGTGATAAAAGCACCTGCAGGCCATTGGAATAATAAAGAATAAACAGATAAAAAAGGGTATTGTTCGAATTTTTAATGCAGTATCACAATCTTCCCCACCTGCTTCCCAGTCTCAAGTGCCTGAATGGCATCAATTGCCTCATCAAAAGGAAACACTTGATGAATCTTGGGATGTATCTCGTGCTTGGTCATAAATTGAATGAGATCATTAAAATCTTTGGGGCTGCCCATGGTCGAACCAATAAATTGAATGTGCCTTAGAAAAAATTTACTAATGCTAATGGTCGTCTTAGGATTACCAGTCGATCCATAGGTGACGATCCGACCTCCATAATTCATAAACTTAAAATAGTTATCTAGTACTGCAACAGGCGAACTGTCTAAAACAATATCAATGCCACCTGACAATTCTTTCAATTGTAAATGCCAATCTTCATCTTTATAATTTACTCCACCTGTAGCTCCTGCATCAACAGCCAAAGCAATTTTTTCTGCACTAGAACTGGTTACAAAAACCTGTGCCTCATTTGCGGAAGCGATACTCAAACCTGCTTGCGCAACACCTCCACCAATACCTGTAATCAAGACCTTCTTTCCGGCCTCAATCTTGCCATGCTTGACCAAGGCTCGCCATGAGGTCAATCCAGCAATTGGCAAAGCTGCAGCTTCTTCCCAACTTAGATATTTGGGCTTGGCAACGAGATTACCAACTGGCACTTTTATATATTCTGCGATGGTTCCTGGATCAGGCATACCCAAAACTCGAAACTGACGAGTAGGCGCATCCTCATCATCACCCCAATCATAGGCCGG
Source organism: uncultured Saprospiraceae bacterium (assembly GCA_938033975.1). Taxonomy (GTDB): domain Bacteria; phylum Bacteroidota; class Bacteroidia; order Chitinophagales; family Saprospiraceae; genus JAHDBF01. The sequence goes on from CALHKJ010000467.1 coordinate 3,127, forward strand.
ATAAATAATTACTTCCTTATCTTTCCATTCTTGCGAAACGCCATCTCCTAACTCAACAACAATCCCAGCTCCATCTGCACCCAAGATGCAAGGCAAACTCATACCTGGATATAGACCTTTGCCAATCCAAATCTCTCGGTGATTCAATGCAGAAGCGTTCACTGCAACTACCACCTCATTGGGACCAGCAGTCGGCTTTTCTTCTTCGCCAATTATTAAGCTTTTGTCATCTTTAAGAATGAGCGCTTTCATGTTGATATGCTTTTAATTGTATTAGTAAAATTAATACTTAAAGTAAATAGAAGGCAATGGAAGAGAGAATTGCTCCTGTCAAACCAATGACAGTAGATGCTGCTGTCCAAATTCGGAAGCCTTGTTTTTCGGTTAATTTTAAATACTCTTTGACCAACCAAAAACCACTATCGTTTAGATGCGACGCCATGGTTGCTCCAGAACTGATTGCGATAACAAGACAGGCCAATTGTCCACCTGACAAATCATATGAAGATAGCAAAGGCGCAACAAGACCTGCGGCAGTTATCATCGCCACTGTTGCTGAGCCTTGCAAAACTCTCACAAGTGTTGCACTTAAAAATGCAAAAAAGACGATACCCAATCCCCAACTTTGCAAGGCAGTCGCTAATAACTCTCCCGCACCTGTATCTACCAAGGTTTGTTTATACACACCACCTGCTCCAGTAACCAAGATTATGATTCCGGCCGGATAAAGCGACTTAGAAGAAATGTCTACCAATTGCTCGGATGTCAATCCATTGGATTTTCCTAAAAGATACCAAGCTAAAAGATTGGCAATAATCAATGCCGAGAATGGGTGACCTAATAAAATGATTAACTGATCAAGTGTGGCGCCATCGATAATCAAATAGTCATCACTAATAATACTAGTGAATGAAAAATATTCTTGCTTTATGATTGTTCCCAAAATAATTAATATGATGGGCATGAGAATTATCCAAATAATCCTTCCGAAGGTATGTTTAAAATTGGAGGCTTCAACTTCAGATTCTACATCATCCGTTAACTGAATATCTATTTTGTTGCCAATGTATTTTCCATAAAGGATACCACCTACATAAGCCATTGGTATTCCAATTATAAAACCTAAAACTATTACCCAAGCCAAAGATGCTCCTATAATTTCTGCGACCGCGATGGGTCCAGGCGTCGGAGGAATGCATGCGTGTGTTACTGCCAAACCGGCCAGCAAAGGAACAGCGTAATGCACTATTGACTTTCCTGTTTTTTTATGCAGTGCATGTAGGATTGGAAAAAGAATGATGAAACCAACATCAAAAAAAACAGGTATGGCTACAAAGAATCCGGTAATCATCATGGCCAAGGGAGCTCTCTTTTCACCTGTTAGTCCTAGCAGTTTTTGAGCTATAATATTGGCACTATTGGTCTTTTCAAGAATCCCTCCAAAGATGGCACCCAGACCAACTACTGTAGCAACAAATCCAAGGGTACCTCCCATACCACTTTGGATAGTCTTAATGATTGCTTCTCCATCTAGACCTGCCAATAATCCTGTAACAATACTTGCAATCAAAAGAGAGATAAAGGCTGGAATTTTCATTCTGAGTAGTAGAAGAAGGAGCACTACAATACCAATGATGACTGCTCCGAAAATTCCTATTTCCATTATTAATTGCTTTGCTATTTTGTCAAAAGTCTGCCTAAGATACAATAGTTAGATAAAAATTCATGCGCGAGAAAATTAACCTAGCGCTACTATCTCCACAGGGACTCCATTCACTGCTGCATTCCCAGTTAACTCATCTATCAAAAGTTCGTCCGTCAAGTCATTTGCACTGACTCCTGGATTTGCTTGGGCGATATTCATTTTGATTTTTTTGCGACCATGACCCCATCCGTGCGGAATACTAACAACTCCCTCCATCATTTCATCAGAAATTTCCAAAGGCAATTCCACTTTACCAACTCTAGAACTTACTGCCACTTGTTGACCAGCATTTAAATTTCTTACGGCTGCATCACTTGGATGCATCAACACTGTGCATCGCTCACGACCTTTGACCAATCTTTGGCTATTATGCATCCAAGAATTATTACTTCTCAAATGTCTTCGTCCAATTAAAAGTAAATGTCCATTTGTGTCTGTAGCAGTTGCCAAGCGATTTAAATCTTCTTGGAAAATTGTAGGAACCAGGTTGATTTTTTTATCAATGGTTTGGAGTCTTTCGGGGAACCGTGATTTGAGTGGACCTAAATCGATTCCATGTTCTGCTGCTTTCACTTCCTTCAAAGACAATCCATATTCTCCCTTTTTTAAAGCACCATCCAAAATCATAGCTGGTGTCAATTTATATTGTTGCAAAACTTGTTCTCGCTCAGTTTCATCAGCAGGCAATTCTGAAACTTGCAGTCTTCTTGTTAGCTCTTGAAAGATTTCATAATCATATTTTGTCCCTTCCTCTTTCTCTACAGCTGGCTCAGAATATTTTACAACGTTCCTAATTGCCAATTGATTAAAACCAATATCAAAATGTGGAACTTCTATTCCTGTAGCTGGTGGCAAAATAATATCTGCATGTCGAGTGGTTTCATTCAAATAAATATCAATGCAAACCATAAATTCTAAACTTTGAAATGCTTCGTCCAACTTCCTTCCATTGGGAACAGACAAGACAGGATTGCCACAGGAAGTAACCATTGCTTTAATCTGCCCATCTCCTTCAGTCAGAATTTCTTCTGCAAGCGTAACAGAGGGAATTTCACCTCCAAATTCTGGAAGGCCACGCACTCTACTTTTCCATCTTCCCGCTGTTCTTGGTTTACCGTTTGATGGCCTGATTGGATCGAAGGCTGGAGAACTTAACATGAAGCCACCAGCTCGGTCCATGTTACTAGTCAAGATATTCAGACAATGAATCAACCATTGACAGAGACTTCCAAAGGTAACGGTCGAGACCCCCATTCTACCATAGGCGACAGCTGCATCTGCACTCATAAAATCACTTGTCAATTGCTTTATTGTTTCCTCTGCAATGCCCGTTTTTGCGGAAGCGTATTCTGGTGTATATACATCAACCAAATCCTTCAGTAAATCAATTTGTTGTTGATCAACTATGTCAATAAGATGCCTGAGATTTAGATTTGATTGCTTAAGAACTTCATGAACCATGGCAAGTAGTAACCAAACATCTGTTCCAGGTTTTATGAAAATATGTTGACTGGATTTATCTGCAGTTTCTGTTCGCCTTGGATCAACCACGACAACCTTTCCTCCTCTTTCTTTGATTGCTCTCAATCGAGTTCCAATGTCGGGAGCTGTCATTATGCTTCCATTTGACACCAATGGATTTCCTCCAAGTATCAGCCAAAAATCTGTTCGATCTATATCTGGGACAGGCATCAACAAAGGATGTCCAAACATGGTCTGCGCAGCAAGATGATGAGGCAGTTGATCTA
>CALHKJ010000468.1 GCA_938033975.1 uncultured Saprospiraceae bacterium
GAAATTCTTTTTGGTTCCACCAAAACTACACTACCTAAATTGCCTCCTCCATACTCGATGGCACTTGCTCCTTTTAAAACTGTAATTTTATCTGCAACATAAGGATCAATTTCTGGACTGTGATCATTTCCCCATTGTTGGCCACTTTGTATAATTCCATTGTTCAGAATAATCAATCTATTGCCATACAGTCCTTGAACAACTGGCTTGGCAATTCCTGAGCCATTTTTAATAGAGTTAACACCAGCCTCTCTCTCCAGTAATTGTGATAGGTTCTTGGTGGTTCCATCTTCCAAGCTCCGTCTATCTATTGATAACTTAGCTTGATCATTGTTGTTTTCGCTTTGACCTTTTACGACAACAGTTCCTAATAAAGAAGCAGTGTGTGGTAAGCTTATCTTTAAAAGTGTGTCTTGAGTAAAGTCATGTAGATGAACTCTCTTGGTTTCACAGCCAATATGTGAAAGTTGTAGATGATATTCACCCTCACATAATCCTTCAATAAGAAAATTTCCTTCGTCGTCAGAGATAGCATGCTTGTTCACTTCTTGAATGTGTACGTGCACATAGGATAAAGGGGTAGATGAGGTTTCATCAAATACATAACCGCTCAAGGTCAGCTTACAATCCTGTCCTTGAGCGGTTTGTGAATTGACACAGAGAATGGCAACTACACAGTATTTTATTATTTCTTTATATAACTTCAATATCGAAGCTAACTTCTATATCAGTTTCTCCGCCAGCATTGGTAATATCTCCATCCGCTACTCCTGCAGCATCTTTAGCCGGTTCATGTCTTAAAGTAACTGTAAGTGTTCCTGATCCAGGCTCTCCTGTTGTGATAGTGGTGGCAAGTCCAAGGGGATTTCCATTTCCATCTTCATCATTGTATGTTACACTAAGGTCACTTATGCTCGATGTAAAAAAGAATTGGTGTTCATCATCTTCTTCTGCAACCTCTGCTCCAATATCTTCAGGCGGCGTTTCAGTAGAATTTAATAAAATTATTGTTCCAGTGTAGCTTTGGTTTGCTTCTAAAGTCCCTCCAATTATTGTTGGAGCTGTACCTCCATCTCCGTCTAGATCTTCAAAACTTAATATCACAGTATTTGGTCCCGTTAAAGTATAAGTAAGTGTAGTGATTAATTCCTCTTCATTTGGAATTACAGGATCTGGGTCGCATCCCGAGAAAATAAAAACAGTAAATACTGCAACTGCAAAAAGCAAAAACTTAGATTTCATAGTGTTTAATTTGTGAATTATAAACTAAAGATAGATTTCTTTTTGCAACATTGTTGCATTTTATGAAATATTTAAAATTTATAGGGGAAAGCCCTAGGTTGGAACCTTAGGGAATGGGATTGCAGATCTATTAAGATAGTTACCAATAATAATTTTAATCGCCAATGCAATAGTTGCACTAAAGTGAAACTTTTCTTATATTTGATAAGTAAAGAAATATAGATCAATTCAATTTTACAAAACTTACTTTGAAGATTTCTTTGAAACCTTAAGTCCTAAAGTACAAGATAAATTTATTTGGACATTTCAATTAATTGAAGAAATTGATAAAGTTCCTAAGACTTATCTAAAACATCTTGAAAAAGATCTTTACGAAGTAAGAGTAAAATTTGGGTCAAATATTTTTCGGGTCTTTGCATTCTTTGACGGAAGTAAATTAATTATAATAATTAATGGTTATCAAAAGAAAACGCAGAAAGCGCCTAAAAATGAAATATTAAGAGCTCTGAAAATTAAAAAGCAATATGAAAACGAAGACAAAAAGAACTAAATCACTGTCCGATGTAAAAACTAAGTTTTACGGCAAAAAAGGAACAAAAAGGCGTGATTTATTGGAGGAAGGTTACGAGACTTTTAAAATTGGTTTCCTAATAAAGGATGCCCGACTGAGGAAAGGACTAACGCAACAAGAATTAGCAGATAGAGTAGGTACTACAAAATCTTATATATCTAAAATTGAAAACAACATTAAAGAAGCAAGAATTTCTACTTTACAAAAAATTGTAGAAGATGGCTTTGGTGGTAATCTAGAATTGAAGATTAACCTGTAAAAGAAATAAAATAGCTTCTCTAAAAATATTCAATCAAAGCAACAATACCATTATAAGAAATCACACAAGAAAAGAAGAGCGCGCAAAACAGTCCAATCTTAACCCAGATACTGGTAGGGTGGTCCTTCATTATGGGATTATTTCTAATTAGAAAAATAATTCCGATGATAACCAATGGAAGAACAAATACATTGAAGACCTGCGAAAGAATTTGCATCTCAATCGGATTGGATCCAAAAATAGGTACGATAAGTGACACCAAGCATGCCGCAAAAGTGATAACTCTAAATTGCCTAGAGTTGGTATCCAATTCTCCCGATTGATAATCAGCAATTAAAAGTGGTACAATCAACATGCATGGAAAAATAGAAGATAATCCAGCGCTAAGAGTACCAAAGAAAAATATACTGGTCGCAAATTTACCTGCAACAGGCTGAAGAGTATTGGCCATGTCTAAAACTTTGGTTACTGCTAAGCCTTCTTTGTATAATGCCCCACATGCAACTGCCATTACAGCACCACTTATGGCAAATATGAGAACAGCAGCAGTGATCGCATCTTTCCTCTGTACTTTTAAATCTTTTTTAGTCCAGCCTTTTCCTCTAATAAATAAGGGCCTTGACAAAAAGGTCGCAGCTGCCATAGTGGTGCCTACGAAAGCAGCAACCATCATCTTACCCCCAGGTACATTTGGTATGCTAGGAATTAATCCTTTTACAACCTCTGAAGGAAGTGGATACACAAAGAATAAAGAGAAGACAAAAGACAAGCCCATAAAACTGACAAACACCACCAATATTTTTTCAAACAAAGAATATTTGCCTATGAGCATAATAGAATAAAAGACAGTGATAATAAAAATGGCAATTCCAAGTACTGTCTGATATTTATAAGGAACAAGTGTTGGAAAATTTTGCGCAAGCAATTCATAAATGATATTGGATGATATTCCTAATATGCCCATTAAGGAATTCCATTGACCCACGGAGACTCCTAAGATTATCAGGATGGCAATAATTTTTCCTCCTGTCAAATGTTTTTTGATACCGTACAAGGCAGTTTCACCAGAAAGCAAGGCATAATTACCATATGCATAAATCAATACTCCTGAGAAAACACAACTCAATAGCAAAACCCAAAGTAGCTGCATCCCATAGGTGCTTCCTGCAACAATCATAGAAGTAACACTCCCTGTTC
>CALHKJ010000469.1 GCA_938033975.1 uncultured Saprospiraceae bacterium
TACCTGATCATTGGCTCCTATTCTACTCTATCAAATGAATACCAAATTTTAGAAGCAGATAATCCTACCGGAAAATTTAGAACATTTACTCCGAGAGAAAGAAAATTAGAACACAGTATCGATTATTATGATGGAAAGTGGTACATCCTTACTAACAAGGATAAGGCTATCAATTTCAAATTGATGCAAACTGATGAGGCAAAGACGAATGTTGCTGATTGGAAAGAATTTATCCCGCACAACAAGGATATTTTGCTTACAGGGACTGAAATTTTCAAGGACTACCTTGTTTTGTCTCAAAGAGTTGAAGGTAACACTGCCATAAATATTAAAACTTGGGATAACAGCAAAGATTACTACATGGACTTTGGTGAAGATGCATATACTGTAAGAACCAATGTCAATCCAGAATTCGATACGGATACTCTTAGGATCTCCTATACTTCTATGACTACTCCTAGTTCTACTTATGATTTCAATATGGATTCAAAAGAACTAAACTTATTAAAACAACAAGAAGTAATCGGTGACTTTAATGCTGATAATTATCAGTCTGAAAAAGTGATGGTTACTGCGAGAGATGGCGTAAAGGTTCCAGTGAGTTTGGTTTATAGAAAGGGAATTGAAAAAGGTCCAGATACGCCTTTGCTTTTGTATGCATATGGTTCTTATGGCAGTAGTATGGATCCATATTTTAGTTCTGTTAGACTTAGCCTTTTGGATAGAGGGTTTATTTATGCTATTGCTCACATTAGAGGTGGACAAGAAATGGGTCGCCAATGGTATGAAGATGGAAAATTATTGAAAAAGAAAAACACCTTCACCGACTTTATAGATTGTGGTGAATACTTAGTAGCAAATAATTACACGAGTAAAGAAAAGTTATTTGCAGAAGGTGGAAGTGCAGGAGGTCTATTGATGGGAGCCATCATGAATATGAGACCTGATCTCTGGAAAGGAGTCATTGCAGCAGTTCCTTTTGTGGATGTAGTCTCAACTATGTTAGACGAATCAATACCATTGACAACAGGTGAATTTGATGAGTGGGGAAATCCAAAAGACAAAGAATATTACGACTATATTAAATCATATTCCCCTTATGACAATGTAGAAAAAAAAGACTATCCAGCAACATTGGTAACCACCGGTTATCATGACTCACAAGTACAATATTGGGAGCCGGCCAAATGGGTTGCAAAGCTTAGAGATATGAAAACAGACGATAAGCCATTGTTACTTAAAACAAATATGGAAGCAGGTCATGGTGGTAAATCAGGAAGATTCAGAAGACTTGAAGAAGTCGCATTTGAGTATGCATTTTTCCTTGATTTGGCGGGATGGGATGAAAGTGAATTTAAAAACTAAACACAATAATGAACAAAATCATAAGCATAGTAATCTGTATTTTCTTTTGCACTTATCAAATGAATGCACAGTTAATCAAACTTGGAAAGAAGAAGCAAGAGGAGGTAAAAAAACCTGAAGAAAAAAAGAAAGAAGAAAAGATTAAGCCTTACGGCAAAATAATTACCAATGAGGCAAAAACAGATTCTGGTCTTATCATTAATCATTATGTCGATGGCAAACATTATTTTGAAATTCCTGAAGATCTTCTTGAAGCTGAAATTTTAGTTGTAAGTAGAATTTCTGGCTTTGTGAAAGGTCTAAACTTTGGAGGAGCCGGAGTAAAATCACGACCACAACAAGTAATAAGATGGCAGAAAAAAAACGACCAATTACTATTAAGATCTGTATCTTATAATAGTGTTGCTGATTTTGACAAACCGATTTATGAATCTGTCAAAAACAATAATTTTGAGCCAATCATAATGACCTTTGACATCAAAGCAATGTCAGTTAACAAGGATGCTTATGTCATTGAAATATCTCCCCTTTTCACGACAGATGTGCAAATGATCGGTGCCATGTCTAGTCGACAAAAAAAGAATTTCCAAATTAAAGGTTTGGATAAAAAGAGAAGCTTTATCAACTCTATCAAGTCTTTTCCTGAAAACGTCGAAGTTAAGCATGTCCTAACCTATACAGGAGGAAACCTTCCGGATAATCAAATAACAGGAACCTTATCTGTGGAGATGAATCAGTCCTTTGTAAGACTGCCAGAAGATCCAATGATCCCAAGATACTATGATGAAAGAGTTGGATATTTTTCTGTTTCACAAACCAACTATAGTATGGAGGAACAGAAAGCAGCATCCAAACGATTCATAACTAGATGGCGTCTTGAACCAAGTGACATCGAGGCGCACAAGCGAGGAGAATTGGTAGAACCTGTAAAACAAATTGTCTATTACATAGATCCATCAACCCCAGAAAAGTGGGTACCATACATTAAAGAGGGAGTTGAAATGTGGCAAAAATCTTATGAGAAGTTAGGCTTCAAAAATGCTATCATCTGCAAAATGCCTCCTTCCAAAGAGGAAGATCCCGATTGGTCGCCTGAAGATGTTAGGTACTCCGTCATTAGGTACGTTTCAACTGATATTCAAAATGCAATGGGTCCTCACGTCCACGACCCAAGAACTGGAGAAATCTTAGAGAGTGATATCATTTGGTACCACAACGTGATGAACCTACTCAGAAATTGGTACTTTGTTCAGACTGCTGCCATAAATGAAAAAGCACGTTCTGTAAATTTTGAAACAGAGGTAATGGGTGCATGCATTAGATTTGTAGCAGCACATGAGGTAGGCCACACTCTTGGCTTGCCACATAACATGGGCTCATCAGTTGCTTATCCTGTTGATTCCCTTCGTTCAGCTAGCTTCACACAAAAAATGGGTACAGCTCCATCAATCATGGATTATGCAAGATTCAATTATGTAGCACAACCAGAAGATGGTGATGTCGGATTGATGCCAGGTATAGGAATTTATGATGATTGGAGTATCGATTATGGATACCGATATTTCCATGATTTGCAGGATGCAGAAGAAGAAAGAAAAGCACTTCATTCTATGGTTCTGGGAAAACAAGGAAATCCATTGTACCGGTTTGGAGCCCAACAGTTTAATATAGAAGACCCTTCTGCTCAAACAGAAGATCTTGGAGATGATGCCATTAAAGCAAGTGAATATGGAATCGAAAACCTCCAAAGGATTTTACCGAATTTAAAAGAATGGACTTCAACATCTGGTGAGAACTATGACGACCTTCAAGAACTCTATCAAAATGTGATAGGTCAATTTAGAAGATACATGGGACATGTGGCCAATAATGTTGGAGGAGTTTATGAATTTTATAAAACTTCTGACCAAGAAGGTGAAGTATTCAAGCATGTCGATAAAGATTATCAAAAGAAAGCCATGCAGTTTTTGACAGATCAGATTTTCAAGACTCCAGAATGGATGCTCGAGAATGATTTACTGGCTCTCATAGACTCCGATGAAATCATTCAAAATATTGAAAGAACGCAAAAGTATACCATTGGTCTATTACTTAATGAATCAAGAATCGAGAGAATGGTGAAAAATGAAATGTTGAACGGTAATCAAGCTTATTCAGCAAGTGAAATGTTTTCGGATTTAGAAAAAGCCATTTTTAATTCAAATTCATCAGATTCTTTCCAAAGAAATTTACAACGATCATATGTAGATCAGCTCATAGAGATCCTCGGAAAGGAAGTAAGAAATGAAAGCAGTGATTTGACCGCTTTAGCAACTGCAAGCTTAATCAGATTGCAGAAAAGTTTAAACTCAAAAGGAAGTAGCACTGGAAGTGATTTAAACAAATATCATTACCTAGAGTTAGGAAACAAAATCTCTAAAATCTTAGACTAATTGTCCAGTCGACCTAGAATAAAAATACAAGAAAGCAATTCTGTTAAATTAAAAAACAGAATTGCCTTTTTGTTTGTAATCCTTCATTTTGTTTTTGTCGCTTTTTCTTACAATTCACTACCTGACATAATACCATCTCATTTCAACTTTGCTGGCACTGTAGATAAATCCGGACCCAAAATTCTTCTTTGGTTTTTACCAGGACTTTCTTTTGCACTTTATTTCCTTATAAAACTTGTAAATAACTCTCCGCACAGTCACAATTACCGAGTAAAAATTACAGAAGAAAATGCTGCGTATGAATACGCAAAAAGTGTTGAAACTGGTTCTTATATCAATGCCCTTACCGCAATTATTTTATTTATGATTACAGCTGCCGTTATCATAACGGCTTTCAATTCAAACAGTAATATTGGAACTTTCCTTCTACCAATAGTTGTTTTATATTTAATTCTAATCATTAGAAAAAGCTTTCAAAATTAATCCAAGTACTTCAGCACTATGAGACAATCCATACTAGTTAGAATGATCATCTTATTGGCCATATATGTTGGCCTTAGATATTTTGGTGGAGATGTAGGAAGAAAAATCCTTAC
>CALHKJ010000470.1 GCA_938033975.1 uncultured Saprospiraceae bacterium
GTGGACTCTACATTAATATTGCATAATCTAGATACGGTTGGCTCTGCAGAATATCTTGTAGTTAGAGATGAGGATGGAATTTTGGCTAAGCAAAATGTTGAGCCCATCGAGTATGTAGAATTGGAAAAATCACTGCCATATTTTCCTAACTATGTAGACTACGGAGCAGGATATGAAAACGGGATTTATTATAAGGAAAATAATCGTGTTTTCCTTGGTGGATTGATCAGACGCATCAATGGACCAATTACAAATGGCGATACCATTTGTATTTTGCCAGCTGCCTATCAACCTTTTCGGAGGGTTTTGCTTCATGGCTTCCAAGATTCCCAGGGCATCCGAATCAATATAGAAAGTGATGGGGTGGTCAGAGTCATATCGAATAGCCCGGAAGCAAGTATTGACTTTATCAGTCTGGATGGAATGAGTTTTTACAGGTGGGCCCAAATCGGTGACTTCATCGATGGAGGTTATTTGTTTTATATCGCTGATCCTCCTGCGGATTTAGATGGAGATGGTATTCTTGACAAAGGACTTCTGGCTGCACCAATGGATCAAGGGACGGCACAATGGGGATGTGAGGGCACAGCCACTCATGCAACCAATCATGATGTAGGAGCAGGTAAAATAAATACCGATATCATACTTTCTATATGTACTACCCAAGATATAGCTGCAGATTTGTGTCATGATCTTGTACTCAATGGACATGATGATTGGTATTTACCTAGTAAGGATGAATTAATATTGATGTGGCGTAATTTGGCGGACTCTGATGGCAACGGCATAAACGATGGTGTCAATCATTCTAGTAATATAGGTAATTTCTCTTCCGTTAGGTACTATTCATCCACAGAATGGAATCTTGATAGTGCGTTTGAAATTGAAATGTATCTCGGTGGTATTTATGCTTTCAGCAAAGCTCCTGAAAGTCGAGTACGTGCTATTAGAACTTTTTAAATAAGCCATTCCTAAATCAATAACTAATTCATGAAAAATAATATGACCAAATATATAGCACTGCCGATTTTCCTATTATGCAGTTTTGGAATGGTCGCCCAAATCAGTGTAGAAACGGCTTATATCAAAATCAATAGTCCAACCAAGGGCATCAAAAATGGGAGGCCACTGGTCCTCACAAGTGAAGGAGACATTGCCGTATTAGCGCCTGATAATATCGACGACATTGAGAAGCTGAATGAAATCAGTTACTTTCCCAATTATGAAGATTCTGATTCTGGCTATGCAAAGGGAAGTTATTATAAGCATAATAACCGTGTTTATCTAGGTGGTTTGATTAATAAAATCAATGGTCAAATTATGGTCGGAGACACCATCTTTATTCTGCCTCCAGCATATCGACCAGACAAACGTATTTTAGCAAAAGGCCATCAAACGGGAAATCCAATGAGATTGAATATCGAATCGGATGGAGTCGTGAGGGTCCTATCACCACCTCAAGGTTTTAGAACTTGGATCAGCCTGGAAGGCATTCAATTTAATCGTGAATCACGGATTGGTGATTTTCATCAAGGTGGATATATTTTTTACATCGCAGATCCGCCAATTGACCTAACTGGTGATGGAATACCAAACAAGGGACTCATAGCTGCACCGCATGATCAAGGGGAGGCAGCATATGGCTGTTATGGTACAATTACAAATGCTATCAATGAGGGAGTAGGATATGGCAGAATAAACACGGACAGTATACTTGTACATTGTAACACTGCAAATATTGCTGCACGCATATGTGATGATCTTGTACTGAATGGTTATGATGATTGGTTTTTACCTAGTACGGATGAGTATACATTAATGTGGCAAAACCTGGCTGACTCAGATGGTGATGGTACCAATACTGGTCCTGCAGATCCAAATAATATTGGAGGCTTTGAACGTTTTTTTTATATCACATCTACAGAGCACCCCGTTGATCAAGCTCTTTCTGCCTTCCACATAGTTATGGGAAGTGGATTTATAGATTACCAAGGGAAGGACTTTACGCCTTATGTGCGTGCTATCAGGGCATATTGAGGTTTTGTAGTAGGAGTCACCCATAAAAACACATTTCTATAATTGGTAGTTTCTTTTTATACTCTTCTAGTATTGAATCTTTTGTGTACCAGCCATTTTCAATTCCATTTTGTTTTGGATGATAGTAATCCTGTATTTTATAAATATCATCAAGTAGGCTTTCTATTTTATCAGAATTAGTATAAAAAAGATTTTCTTCATAATCTGCCCAAATGGCAAAACCTTGAAATTCATCTTGTAATTTTTTGTAAAATATTTCTAGTTCAGATTTGTCATCATGCATGCAGTTTACTTGCTGGATAAAACTTAGACCTTCCTTTCGAGCATAAATTTTATAGTAATTTTTTTTCACTTCATGAATGTTTACCTTGGTCGATGGGAAATCAAATTCTTTAATTCTTGAATGTATGTAGATGCTTATTGAAGCTTCAAAGACCAAGCCTCGGTCAAAAAATAACTTCCTCAAGTTTAATACCTCATCCAATTCAATCTTTTTTCCACAAAAAATTATCCCATTTACTTTATCCGCGTATTCACCTTTTGGATAAGAGTTATGCGATACCTCACTCATTAGAATGTCATCGAATAGATTTTCAAACTCTTCATTAGATATTCCTATTGAATTGATCAATTTCAATTCTTCTTCATTTAACTTAGTCGTTCGATATGTATACATTTAGATTTACCTTTTTGGATTATTCAAGTTGCACTTTGGTTTGAACAAAACAAAGCTTATACCAAAATAGCTAGTAAAACAGCAATAGGAAATTTAAAGTACAAAAAGACTTACTTGCAGAAGCTTTCCAAGGTCAGATTCCCAATCTGGACCGGACCCATTCCTTCCAACTTACTTATATAATTCTATAAATGCTTTAAATTCATTGCTAAATAGAATTGGCTCACTATCCATCGGAGAATGACCTGATTCTTCGAAGATGACCAACTTTTTTTCTGTGGTACTTACTAGCTTGTGAGCGGAAACACCAAGTGCAGGTGGAACGACAAGGTCATATTTTCCCCAAAGAAACAGTGATGGAATTGTAATTTCATTAAGTCGTTCCGTCAGCGGTAACAATTCAGAATCTGAATTTAAAATGGGGTTAGCGATACTGCTAGAAATTTGACTGATAATAGAGTTCCCTGGACTATAGGAATCATAAGCTGGTCCAGAATCATCCAAATCTGGATCAGCAATTGGTAAAAACATTTCCGCCGCAAATGCAGTAGTATTGAGATACCCACTTTCTTCATCTGAAATATTTAAGGTATCAATTTGGTTTACTCTTTCTAGTACATCTGACCAAAAGTCTGCATTGTTTCCAGCACTAATTTCATCTGAAGCTAATTCTTGGAATAACTTTACAGCTTCTATATCTCCTTTGATGAAATCATGGGCACCACTAATTTCTATCCAACCATTTACTTCTGACTGTAGATTATTGTGTAATAATGCATGACAAGAAGTAAGACCACCCCAACTGTGACCTGCAATAAAAAAGCTAATGTCTTGCCCGTACCGAGCTTTTAAAAATCTTGTCAATTCATAGATGTCATCTGAATTCTGTGCGATAGTCAATGTTTCTTTTTCGTAGTTGCCAGTAGAAGCTCCATTTCCTCTTTGATCAAGATAGACCATGGCATAGTCCTTCTCCACTTCATCGGTAAAGTATCCAGTGTTATAGCCTATGCCTGAACCATCAGGTCCACCATGTAAGAATAAAATAAATGTATTTGAAGCGATATTTCCATTTACATGCACAAATAAATCTGCTCCATCATTCCGAAAGAAAAACTGATCAAAATCATCACTTGCTTCTTGGCTACAGGAAGCTAGCACTAGGATAATGCCTAGAATCATAAAGAATATATTTTTCATTTCTTTCTTAGATTTAAGGAGATTCCAAATTCAGCTGCATAGTTTATATTATATGAATGATTGTATTTGTTTAGTTGAATCATTGGTTTTACAAAAGCAACCATATTTTTTTGACCAAAAGACCTTCGCAGCATAGGAGCCAAGGTAAAAGCCAATCCTCCATTGCCAGCAGTAGTTAATTCTTCAATATTTCCATCATCATCTATAGTATAGGTATCGATATTATATAGCCGCTGTAGATAGTTGATTTCAAAGGACCAGCCTGTACTAAATTTTTTTTCATTGATGGTCCTATATCTTGACAATCCAATTCCAACTGGTATGCCAAAGTGATTGTTTGGTTGGGTGTAGAAGCCAATATTTCCATCAAAGGTATATTCAATAAGCTTAGTCTTTGATTTTTTTGCACTACCGGATTTTTTGCTTCTGTATGTTTTGACTTTGACTTTTCTCGCAAGGGGTAGAGAACTACCAATTCTCAAACCAGGATGAATCAAATTGTCTCCAAAATAACTGATGCGCAGCGGTATTGTATTGGGATTGCCGCCAGACTCAGTTTCTTGTGCTGCGAGCGAACAGCTAATTAGTAAAGAGGCTGTTATAAGAGCAGCTAAGAGTTTTAAGTTCATCATTTAGATATGTGAATGTATGATTATTGTAGTTTGTAAAGGCCGACAAAATAGACAAAATTAATTCCCCCATATTGAAGAGTAAGGTTATTTCTTACATTGAGATTTCATATGTTCACCATTTAATTAAATTATAAGTAATTGAAATAATAAAGGATAGAATATTTTCTATTTTTAACTACCTCTAGGCTTCAGTATGAAAAGCCAATCCTACGTAATTATTTTGACTTTATTTTTTTTGTCTTTGCTTGCTGCTAGAGGTATGTTTATACTGGATGCGGAGTATTATAACTATTCAATATCATACAATAAATTGAAATCAGTTTTTTCAAGATAGACTGAATCTATTAAAACTAAGTCTTCAAGAACGTAAAGCTTACCTTCTACACTAATTTGTAGATTCATTAACTCCACATCTATACAGTCAGTTTCAAATGGAACCTCATATTCATTTATAGTAAACTGAAATTCGTCATTACTAATATAGGATAAAGATTGAGATCCAATTGGATTCTTTTTACTTGTGTATGACAACCCGCACTGGTTAAGACGAAAATCTAGATGAAGTTTGTCTTTTGTTTCTGAATCATTTCTTAAAACACTATTTAAATATTCTATTGAAAAAATAGTTCCGGAATTTGGATACTCTAGTAACAATTCCAAACTGAGTTTTGAAGGTAGACTATC
>CALHKJ010000471.1 GCA_938033975.1 uncultured Saprospiraceae bacterium
GCTGGTGGAAATGACAAATCAACATTCGCCTCGAGCGTATCATACTTCTCACAACAAGGAATCATAGGTGGAGAAAAATCTCAATTCGATCGATACACAGCTAGAATTAATTCGACACACAAGGTCAATAAGATGTTGAGCTTTGGTAATAATCTAGCCTACACTCACCTGATCAAAAGAGGTATTGGAACCAACACATCATTCAATGGTGCTTATGGTAGTGCTTTGAATCTTGATCCATTGACTCCAGTATACGAAAGAGATGAAAATGAATTAAGCAACTATCCTTACTCTCTAGAACCAGTTATTCAAGATGCAAACGGTGACACATATGGTATCTCAAATTTTGTGGCGGCGGAAGTCGTAAACCCACTTGCTCTGATTGAAATCGATAATGATGAAACAAGAAAAGATCAGCTGGTAGGAAATATCTACGGAGAGTTAGAGCCTTTGAAAAACCTAAAAATTAGGACCAGCCTAGGTGTAGATTTGGCTTACTTATTGGATGATGGATTTAGACCTTTGTTTTACTTAAATGGTGCTCAATTAAACGATAATAAAACTTCAGTCAATAAACATATCCAAAGATTCTTCAGCTGGCAATGGGAAAACACTATTGCCTACGAAAAGACTATTAATGAAGACCACACATTTGGACTCCTTGCCGGAACAACTGCTTTCGAATTTAATTATGAAAACCTATTTGGTTTCAATGCAGATGTACCTGTTAACGATCCAGACAATGTCTATTTGAATCTGGCAACAGATACGGTTTGGACAGCTAATGGTGGAGCTGCACACTCTGCACTGCTCTCCTATTTTGGAAGAGCTAACTATAGTTATAAAGACAAATATTCTGTCACAACTATTTTGAGAAGAGATGGTTCTTCGAAGTTTGGACCAAATAGTAGATTCGGAATATTCCCTTCAGTTGGTCTGGCGTGGGTTGTTAGTGATGAAGATTTTTTAGTAGATAGATTAGGACCAATCAATTACTTAAAACTAAGAGCATCTTGGGGTGTAAATGGAAACCAAGAAATTGGAGATTTCCAATTCTTATCCACCATTAATCAGACTCGGGGTTATGCCATCGGTGGAGGGACGCAGACAGGCTCCTCTCCTCTATTCTTAGAGAACAACGACATACGCTGGGAAGAATCTGAACAGTACAATGTCGGTTTAGATTTTGGCCTCTTCGAAAATAAAATGCAGGCCTCATTAGATTATTATATTAAGAACACAAACGGCTTACTTGAGCGTATCCCTATTCCTGGTCATGTTGGAAATGATGGACCTGTAGCGAATGTAGGTAGTGTCCAAAATAAAGGAGTTGAATGGTCTATCGATTGGAGATCAGTGAATGGAGATTTTAAATACTTTGTTGGATTTAATGGAGCATTCAATGTAAACGAAATGACCTTCATTGGTAACTCAGAAAAGGTAATCAACGGAGCTGGCTGGGCATTGGCCGGTGCAGTGACAAGAGCTGAAGAAGGATTGCCAATTGCATATTTCTGGGGTTATCAGACAGATGGAATCTTTCAGAATGAAAATGAAGTATTCAGTCACATCAATATAGATGGAGAATTGTTACAACCAAATGCAGTTCCTGGTGATGTAAGATTTGTAGACTTTAACGGAGATGGTGTTATCAATGACGATGACAGAACCAAAATCGGAGATCCAAATCCAGACATGAATTTTGGATTCAACGCTTCTGCAGATTACAAAGGATTTGATGTAGCTATATTCTTACAAGGTACTTATGGCAATGATATCTTCAATGGGACACAGAGACAAGATTTGAGATTCACCAATCGTCCTGCTTCATTCCTAGACAGATGGACTGGAGAAGGAACTTCAAACAGTGCACCGAGATATACTTGGGCAGATAATAACAATAATTACAGAGTTTCAGACTTGTATATAGAAGATGGTTCTTATGTTCGATTGAAGAATGTTCAACTTGGATACTCCTTACCAGATCCAATTATTTCTAGAATTGGAGCAGAGAGATTTAGGATTTTTATTTCAGGAGAGAACCTATTGACTTTTACAAGATATACGGGTGTTGATCCAGAGATTGGTGCATTGAACGGTAGCAATGGAGCACCAAGTGCTTTTGATATCGGAATTGATCGTGCTGTTTATCCTCAAGCAAAGACCCTTAGATTTGGTCTAAGTGTACAATTTTAAAAACAACAAATTCATTGACAATGAAAAAAATATATTTAATTAGCATCGTTCTGGTTTTCACCTTGTTGTCATGTGGTGAAGATTTTCTAGACAGACAACCTCTTGACCAAGTTGTTTCTTCCAACTTTTACCAAAGTGAAGGAGATGCCTTTGAGGCCTTGGTTGCAGTCTATGATGCTGTAGGCTATCAATCTTCCCCTGGTGTTGCATGGGCTCCTTTTATAACTGTTTCTGATATTTTATCAGACGATGCTTATGCTGGAGGTGGCGATGCCAATGACGGATTTGAACAAGACCAATTAAACAACTTTAGATCTCAAACAAACAACCGTATTGTGCATTCATTATGGTTGAAAAACTATACAGGGATATATAGAGCAAATCTTTTGCTTGAAAAGATTGAGGAGATTGATGCAAGTGATGAGTTTAAGGCTAGAATTATTGCTGAGTGCAAATTTTTAAGAGCATATTTCTATTTAGAGTTGGTTAGATATTTTGAAAACATTCCACTTCTTACAGAAACAATAAAGGGTCCAACGGAATACAGTCAAACACAAAACGCACCAGATGAGATTTACAATCAAATAGCCTTAGACCTTGTGCAAGCAGCTAATGTTTTACCTGCTACTATTCCTGATTCAGAATCAGGGAGAGCGAGCAAGTGGGCAGCACAAGCATTGCTTGCAAGAGCCTATCTTTTTTATGATGGCGTCTATGGAGGCAACTTATCTGCAGATGGTCAGAGTATTGATAAAAACTTTGTCTTATCAGGTCTTGAGGATTTAATCTCTAATAGTGGACACGAGCTCATGGAAGATTTTTCACAAATTTTCAGATTGGCTGGAGAGTTTAGTCCTGAGAATGTATTTGAAATTGTGCACGGTGATAGTCCTGCATGGTGGGATTGGGGTTACTTAAGAGGTAGTGAAGGAAATCTTGCTGCTCAGATGCAAGGACCAAGAGTTACAGGATCAACCAATTGGAATAGAGGTTGGAGTTTTGCTCCAGTATCATCCAAGCTTGCAAACGATATGGAAGATGATCCTAGATTTGCAGCAACGATTGTTACAGAAGAAGAGCTAGATGGCAATTTGGTGAAAGGATACCAACATACTGGATATTATAGCAGAAAATATTCATCTGATGCAGAGCACTGGGGAGGAGATGGACAGTTCGAACATAACAGAACATGTAATCTAAGAGTAATAAGATTTTCTGATGTATTGTTGATGGCTGCAGAACTTGGTAGCCCAAATGCACAAGAATATTTAGATAGAGTGAGAGCAAGAGTAGGTTTACCATCAGTACCTGTTAGCCAAGAATCCATCATGAATGAAAGAAGAATGGAATTGGCACTAGAGGGAATTAGATATTTTGATGTATTGAGAACTGGTGGTGCGTCTGAAGAATTTACGATGCAAGGATTCAGAGGACCAAATTACCAAGGAGATCAAGTTACTTTTGACATCACATATAATCCAAGCACTAGAGGATTTCTACCAATACCACAAACAGAAGTAGATTTATCAGCTGGGACATTTGTACAGAATTCTGGATATTGAAATGAACTTTCAAGATAAAGTATATAGAGACAAGGGCGCCGTTGGCGCCCTTCTTGATGAATACGAAAAAGCACTTGAAGAATTAATCAGCATACTAAATCAAATTAGTTCTGAAGAGCTTACTACGATCGTCGATAAAGAAACAAAGGACGCAGATTGTCGATCAATCCAAACAATCCTAAGTCATGTTATCAGAGCGGGTTACTCCTACTCTGTATTTGTGCGAAATCATATGGGCGAAAAGGCTGAAAGGCCAACAAAAATAAAATTAGACAGCACGGACAAATACATACACAGCCTAAAAGAAATGTTTCAATACAACATTGAAATGTTTGAAAAGTACCCTGATATCAAATTGGAAGAATACAAAGCTGAGAAAAAATTCTTGACAAGCTGGGGTCAACTATATGATGTAGAACAAATCTACGAGCATGCCATTGTTCATATTTTGAGACATCGAAGACAAATAGAGCGCTTTTTGCAAAAGCTGAGAGCTTCTCTTATTCCTCCTCCCTGATTCTAATATTATCTTTCTCCTGAAGTCAAAAGATAATTTATAATCTTCCCTCC
>CALHKJ010000472.1 GCA_938033975.1 uncultured Saprospiraceae bacterium
GGATTTGGTATGGAGTGAAGCCAGTCAATTTCTCCATTTTTTCCAGCGATGTATCCATCTAAACTTTTTGCAATGAAGACTATGTTTTTTTTATTCATTTGATAATATTCTACTTTTTATTGAAAAGAGTTCTAAGAGTAAAATGTAAAGTAATTGTCACTTTATTATGTAATTGTCTTTCTAAAATAAATCTAAATATGGCAGCTAAAAGAGCTGATCTTTGTTTAAGATAGGTTTAATGAGCCTGATAAATGACATATTGGTTTTTCAAACTGAAAATACTACTTAGATCAAATAACTTGGTATGATATTGTCAATAGATTGAATCCCTATTCTAATACCTACCTTTTTCAACGTTCAAATCTTGTATACTAACATTGCTTGAAATATAGCAAGCAAGCTTGTATACAATCACTACTAGTTAGGTCAAAGATGTTGTTAAAAACAAATAAAGTTGTTATACATATAAATATAGAGTTCATATTCTCTGTCTTAGTATTTCTATGCCTCAACTATTCCTCTTTTGCACAATCTAATGTAGGGTTAAACAGTAGGTTATTAAGCTCTTTTGATGGATTATCCTCTGATAATGTAAGACAGACCATTGAAGATAAAGATGGTGTAATTTGGATGGCTACATCCAAAGGGTTAAACCGATATGATGGTAAAAACATTGTCAGATATACAGCCTCAGAGGAAGATGAAAGTGGTCTACCTCATAATGATGTTCGGACCTTACTTATGACTCAAACAGGCGAATTGTGGATTGGTACTCAAAAGGGTTTAGTCAAGAAATCACGTAATGACAAATTTGTTGACATAAATAATGAAACCCTTGGGGAAGAAGTATTCCTTTCTGACCAGATTATAAAACTAATTCAAGCTAAAAATGGAAACATTTGGATTGCAATGGAGCAAGGTCTTATTGTAATCAGTCCCGACTTAAAAGATTTTCAGGCTTATTCAACAAAGCTAAATGCATCTTCAAAAGAAGGTCAATTAGATCCAGGATTTGATATTGCCGATATTTTTGAAGATAGGTTTGGAAATATTTGGTTGAGTACATGGGCCGGTGGAATTACCTTAGCTATTTCTGATAATCCAACTGATCTTCATAGTTATAGTTTTTCAAGTTTAAACTCAAAGGAATTAAATCTTCCTAAGCATATTACCTTTCAAAATATCCTCCAAGATGAATATGATAAAATTTGGCTACAAGAAGCTTATGGTTCATTTTATAGGTTGGACATTAAGTCAGGTAATCTTGATAAAGGACTAAGTGTTGATAATATTGAACTTTCAAAATTTGATTTTACAACATTCAATGATGTCAATAATTTTGTAACAACTTCAGCTTACATTCAAGGGAAAGGCTTATTTGTTTCTACTCTAAATGGTTCGTATTTAGTTCCAAAATCATGCTTAGCAAAGGATTCTCAAAGTAATGATTTTGAAACTATTCAAATAGATGGATTGACAATCGGTCATGATGTTAAGGCGAATATTTTTATGGATAGTCGAAATATAGTTTGGATTTCTTCAAACAAAGGAGTTTTTGAATACTTTGGTTTTGTAAATCTTTTATTTGATAAGTATCCAAGTTTTTCATCACCGATAGAAAAGACAAAAATATCAGGAATTTATTATGATTATTCGGGTACATGGCTAGGTACCGATGAAGCTTTATACATAGATAATAGGAAGGAATTAATAGAAATAAAACACAAACAAGAATCCATACCAACCGTAATAAGTTTTGAAAAAACAAAGGATGGGAATTTATGGATGGGAACATTAGATGGAAAATTATATGAGCTTGAAAAAATTGGAGATGACTATAGAGTTACTGAACGCGAGATAAGTGGAATAGATTCATACATTGGGAATAACCATATTTGGAATATTCTTTCTATGCAAGACAATAAATTATGGTTGGCAACACATGTGGGTATTTATATTTATGATACAAAATCTCATGAATCATATAAGATGTCAATAGCCTTGGAAGATTTCGAACTTTATGATTTTAATTGTTTTGATATTATAAAGACTGAAGATGGTACTATTTATATTTCTGCGACAGGCATTGGTTTGGTAAAAGCTATTGCTGATATCACTAAAGTTGGAGGCTATAGATTCGAAGTAAAAAGCCAAGGAGATACAAAATCTCAGTTATCCAGCCATGTAGTTTTTGATCTTGATATTTATGAGAATGAAATTTGGATTGCCCAAAATACAGGTTTAGAGATTTATGATATTGAAAATGATAGTTTTTATAGAATGGATATTTTAGATCAGTCTGTCAACACACAGGTGTATTCAGTTGTCGCTTCTCAAGATAAGGTTTGGGCAACCACTCCAATGGGGATAAGTAGCTTTTCTAAAAAAGATAGCATGGTTAGGAATTTCAATGGCATCGATGGTGTCATAGAGAATCATTCAATGCTTGGGCATTACAAAGACAGCAGTGGTGATATCTTTTTTGCAGGATTTGGAGGTTACCATGTTGTGGATCATAAAAAGGAATACAATAAAGAATTAGCAAAGGAAATTGTTCTGTCCAATTTAAGCATCAATAATCAATCGGTAAAAGTAGGAGAGATAGATCCTATTTTTGGTAGACCTATCTTGACAAATGATTTAAATGAAACGGATAAAATTACCTTGTCTCATAATCACGAAAATGTTGTAATTAGTTTTTCGGTATATGATTTCATTAGTCCTCATCAATATGAATACTGTTATATTTTAAAAGGTATTTCTGATGAATGGATTAAATTAGGACAGGAGCAAAAGGTTCCTTTTTCACAATTACCAAAAGAGAAGTTTGAAATAGGATTTAAGGCAAAAGATCAATTTGGTCAATGGACAGATGAGAAATATTTAACAATCGATGTTGTTGTTCCCTTTTGGAAAAGATCAACTAATATTATCTGGATTGGACTTTTAACATTTTTAGTTGGATACACAATCATGAAATTTCGAGAACGGAAAGTTAAAGAGAGAAATCAATTATTAGAAAAAGCAGTTCAACAAAGAACGATAAAATTAAGAGATCAGAATCAAAAGCTAGAGAAGTACATTGATTCAAATATGAAATTAGAGAACTTTGCACATGCAGCTTCACATGATCTTAAGGCGCCTTTAAGAAACATCACTGCTTTTGCTAGTTTGCTAAAAAGTAGGATGAAGGAAAAAATGAATGAAAAAGAAATAAGTTATTTTTCTGAAATTGAAAAGGGTACACAAAGACTAAATAACTTGGTAGATGATATTCTAGCTTACTCCAAGTTGAAGGAAGATGAGATTAAAATGGAGAGTACATCCATTTCTGGTGTTATTGTAGAGGTGATAGACTCACTTCAAAAAACAATTGAAGACAAAAATGCAAAGGTCGATTTTGAAATCAACAATGAATTTGATTTAGTTTCGATTGACAGAATTAAGATCATGAGGGTACTTCAGAATTTGATGACGAACGCTATTAAATTTGTGCCTGAAGATAGAATTCCCGAAATCAAAATACACCTAAAGCAAGATAAGGATTATCATTATATTAAGGTAGTGGATAATGGGATTGGTATTTCCGAAGAAAATCAATCAGAAATATTTAAATTATTTACAAGAGTTGCACATACATCAGCCTATGACGGAACAGGATTTGGTCTGACCATCGCAAAGAAAATAATGAACCTTCACAAAGGAGATTTATTGGTTAGTTCAACTCTAAATCAAGGCAGTGTTTTCACTATGCAGTTTCCAAGAGATCCCAATAAGGTGGAAACTAAAGTTGAAAAAGAAATATTAGAAGCTGTTTATCAAAATTAGTTTTGAATAAATTGAGTTATTCAGGCGCAGCTGCTTTCCAGCCCGCTGCCAATTGCTGAGATAAATTTTCAATTATTTTTTCATTTTCAATATTCTTAGCAATATTTTCAAACTCGCCAGGGTCATCTATTCTATCAAACAACTCAATATTTTGTAGCGTTCCCTTTGTCCCAGTTTTATGATCCCAAGTGTACCATTCGATGTAGTGATATTTTTGAGTATTCATCGAATAACCCATATATCTTTTTCCATCTGCTGATACTTTTGGTCGTCTGTGAAATTGACTAAAAGCAGCTTTCTTCCATTCGCGTTGAGGATTCTCAATTAAAGGTACAAGACTTTCTCCTTGCATATAATCAGGAATTTCAATACCCGCAATATCACAAATAGTTGGAAACAAATCAACCAATTCTGTTATGCCATTCGTTTGGGCACCTTTGTTGGCTTGATCAGGATAGCGAATTATGATTGGTACTTTAAGATCAATATTGTAATTGGTCATTTTACCCCAACTATTATGATCACCTAATTTGTAACCATGATCACCCCAAACTACAATAATTGTATTTTCATAAATTCCCAATTCTTTCATGTGAGCAACCAAATCTCCAATTAATTTATCCACATAAGACACACTTGCATAGTATCCTTGTCTTAAAGTACGAACCGTATCTTCACTCATTCTGTATGAACCAGTTGGATGTGAAATGTGCCCAAAGCCATCATAGTGTCTTAACTCATACATAGAGTTCATAGTCTGGATAGGTGCATTTTCTGGTATATTTTGATTGTTGGCGAGCGGTATTGCATCCTTGTCATACATATCCCAATATTTTTTTGGAACGGTAAATGGAAGGTGAGGACGAAAGTAGCCTAATCCCATAAAGAAAGGTTGATCCGATTTTGCCAACCGACTAAGTGTTTTTTCAACAAGTTTATTTTGAGCTCCATCGTAATACATGGTATCATGTACCTCGGCAGCTTCCCATGCTGGCCCAGTATTCCAACCATCTGCATATCTCATTGGCCTTAATTTTAGCAAAGAATCTCTTTTGACTTTTTGTGAAGCATTGACCTCAGGACTGATATAGAAAGTTTCGCCATCCCTTTTCAGCCAATCTTTTTTTAGATACCTAGCAGGTCTTAAATCTGGTTCATCCCAAGAAATTGAATCTGGCATATAATTGTGAAAAATTTTTCCAAGGTTAACTGTGTGGTATCCATGCTTTGAAAAATGTTGGGGCATGGTCACTGCATCTGGATTTATTTCTCTGAATTTATCTCCTAGGTGCCAAACTCTCGTTGAGTCAGGCCTTACTCCCGTCATAAGACTTGCTCTTGATGGTGCACAAACCGCTGATTGACAAAATGCTTCTCTAAAAGTAAATCCCTCTGAAGCCAGTTTATCAATATTCGGACTAATAGCAATTGGATCATCATAGACTCCCAGACTCGTCCGTAAATCATCTATTGAAATGAATAATACATTGTGCTTCTTCTTTGAATGAACGTTTTGATTTTGACAACCAATGATTAAGAGTAGTAGGCAAACAAAAAGTATTTTATGCATTTGTTTTGAAATCATAGAATCAAAAAATTAGTATTTTAAATATGGTCTTTTTTTGTTAGTTGCCTGATTGAAATTAAGTGACCAATGATTACGATAGGAACAATAAATGTAGGAAGCCAGCTAAAAGGAAATTTAAGTAAGCCAATATTCGGTTGATCGAAGGCTAACTGTTGCAAGCTATAAGGAGCTGAGAGGACAGCAATTATAAATACAAAAGCTAGTAGCAAAACACCAATTACATTCCAAGCCAAGATTAGCTTTTTGCTGATATTCTTCTTTCTGTAACCAAAATGTATAATTATCGGCGCGGTAAGTCCCATTATAATGTCAAAATTCCATCCTTCAAAAGTGAGAATTTGTGGAATAGTTTTCTGCAAATAAAGCCAAAGTAAAACGAACTCAACTGGAATTCTAACAAGGTTCAAGTAGCACAATTTTTCTATACTTAAACTATCTATGAAATTTTTTCCTTTTTTTGAATTGAATAGATAGAGTCCGAACAAAATAAAAGGTAAGATTCCAAGAAGAAATATCTTGGGAGGTAAAGTTATATCTTGACTATAAATGTTTTTAATTGTAAAGAATGCCTGTATTGAAAGCCAAGCTATCAGTATTAATATTAGATAAATTGACTTTCCACTAATTCCATCTAAGCTTGAACCTTTGAATATCCAAAAGCATAATACCAAAGTAAGTATTGTAGTCAGAATAAAAACAGAAGGGATATAAGATGGGAGGTTTTCTATCATATATACAAAATAGGGAAAAGTTGGAGAAGACTTCTTAAAGCAATAGTTTTTTTGAGACTCGTTCATTTATCTGCTTTTAGCAGATTACATTCACTGGGGACAC
>CALHKJ010000473.1 GCA_938033975.1 uncultured Saprospiraceae bacterium
ACCGATAAGTAAGGTGAGTTTGATATCCTTGATTTCACTCAATATCTTATGGTGCCAAAGGGGTGCACATTCTTTTCTAGGAGATAAATCGCCTGACTTGCCTTTTCCAGGATAACAAAAACTCATAGGAAGGATAGCAAAGATATCCGGGTTGTAAAAAGTACTTTCATCTACATCAAGCCAATCTCGTAGGCGCTCACCGCTTTTGTCGTCCCAGGGTTTGCCAGTTTTATGCACAATACTTCCTGGTGCTTGCCCGATTATAACAAACTTACTCTTCGGCGTAGCAGATAAAACTGGATTGACTCCATGCTCTAGATGTGGTAAGCATACTGTGCAATTTCTGGCTTCCGATAAGATTTTATGCATGTCTCAAGATAGAAAAAAATGGTGGTTGTGCCTCAGTGAATTTGGAAGGCTTGTTTTTGCTAAGAATACCTCCCTGATTCTAATATCATCTTTTTCCTAAAGTCAAAAGATGCTTTATAATCTTCCTTCCACCCTAAGATGGAGCGGAAGTTTAAATACGAAATTGTTTTTGCTAAGGATTGAACTTTGTTTTCGCTGAATGGAAACTATGAATGCTTGAAAACATCAGTTTTTATTGAAATAAGCTTCAGCTCCGGCAAAAGGCGCAGGCTGTGCCCGACTTCTGGCGGGGAAGAATTTCAATCCGGCGACTGGCGGAGTAGTAAATTCAGGGAGGGCCAAAACTGCAAGCAATTTACCCAATTTGCTATTTTTTTGCTTCTTGAAAGATACTGACACGAAATTTTGTGCCTACCTTGCGGAATTATTTTAGAAATTAGATTACAGCAATGTTATTACCGTCTGAAAGGGCCAAAGATATCGGAGCTTCTCCGATAAGAAGTTTATTGCCACACGCTTATGAAGCGAAAAAGAATGGGAAACATATTTTTCATTTGAATATAGGTCAGCCCGATATCGCGACTCCAACTAACGCATTAGAAAGAGTTGCAAACTTAAAAGAATCGATTGTCAGTTACGGTCCATCCGAAGGTCTCCCTGCTTTGAGAACCAAGGTGGCAGAATATTATGATAAATTTGATGCAGATATAGATCAAGAAAATGTTTACGTTACTACCGGCGCATCAGAAGCAATCCTTTTTACCCTTTTGGCAACATGTGACAACCACGATGAAGTGATTATTCCTGAGCCCTTTTATGCAAACTACCTTGGTTTTGCACATTTGACGAATGTCAATATTGTCCCAATAACCACTGATTTAGAATCAAAGTTTTCTTTACCAGCGCCAAGTGAGTTTGAAAAGCTGGTAACCAGTAAAACCAAAGCAATATTTCTTTGCAATCCTACCAACCCAACAGGTCAGATGTACACAGCTGCGCAATTGGAAGAGCTGATGGCCATTGTCAAAAAGTATAACTTGTATTTAATTGTTGACGAGGTATACAGAGAGTTTTGTTATGATCATGCCTTTACCTCAGTGCTGTCTTTCAAAGGAGTAGATGAGCACGTTGTTGTGATTGATTCTATCTCAAAAGTATTTAGTTCTTGTGGAGCTAGAGTAGGATATTTGATTAGTAAGAATGAATCATTTTTGCAAGCAGTTAACAAGTATGCTCAATTAAGATTATGTCCGCCATATTTTGGTCAGCAATTGGCTTTGGCCTGCTATGACGAAGCGGATAAGTATATAGCTGAAGCAAAAGAAGAATATATGCTCAGGAGGGAAGAGTTATATGCGCAGCTCAATAGTATTCCAAATGTAAAGTGTTATAAGCCGATGGCCGCTTTTTATAATATTGCAGAATTGCCAGTCGATGATGCTGAAAAATTTTGTAAGTGGTTGTTGACAGATTTTGAATATAAAGGAAGTACCGTTATGCTAGCTCCCGCAAATGGGTTTTACTTTACCAAAAATCTAGGCAAGCAACAAGTAAGGATTGCTTACATTTTGAATCGAGAGGATTTGAAATCAGCTATGGAATGTTTGAAGGTGGCTTTGGAGCAGTATCCTGGTTAATTGTCAATGATCACTCTGTATAAGAGTATTTTTTCATCTTTATTATCAGTTTCCGTTGGTTTCTCAATCGTTGCCCCAATTATAAGTCGGTTGGAGTGATCTAATTTAGATAACACGTACATCTCTGTGCTTCCTGGAAGATCTAAATCAAGATTTTCAATACAAGAAGTATCAAAGCCATTTCCTGTTGATGGGATTTTATAAGTAAATATTGTTTTGGAATTTTGGCTTCCGCAAATGAATAAATCGTCCAACAAGTGAAGATCTGCATCAGTGTATATTGTACCTCGAGCATAAATATCCATGTCATCTCTTAGGTCTATTTTCATGATTCCACCCGCGCCAAATTTTTTGTTCAACACACCAATGCTATTATATTTTAAGATGAAAATACTATCAGTTGCACTAAATCCTGATAGATATATTGATTCATTATCTATGGCCAATCCCTTGTTGATGATTTCGTGACCCTTTGTGATCACAGGTTCACTGCAGCCATTTTTGGCAAAGCTATTAATTTTTGAACCTTGATTATCGAGCATACAAATGAGCAGATCAATGTATGAGCCGTCACTAAATTCCATCACTTGTACCATATTATTCTCATGTCTATCTAAGATTTTAGTACTTGTACTTTTTGAGTGAGAATATTTTAACAAACCATTTTCTCCATAGTTTTTATGCAGTTGGCCTGTGGAATCAAATTTCATTAAAATTGAATAATTAGAGTTGTCTTTAAAGTCAACATCACCACAGATATAAATTTCGTTTTTGGAATGAGCATATAGATCATTGATTTGGATTTGCTCAGCATCTTCTATTTTGAATGTTGCCATGCCTTCAGTGCCAAAATTTGAATCAGGCTTACCTTCTAAACTGTATTTAGTTATGTGAAATTTATCTTTCATATAACCTAGAGGCGTAGCGACATACAAAGAGCCATCTATCAACTCGAGCTCTCCATATATCCAACTGTATCTTGTGTTGAAAGTTGAAGTGACAACACCATCAGTGCCAAAACTGAGATCTCGTGATCCATCTTCTTTGTATTTGGTCAACATGTAGGTATGTTCTGGTGTAGGAAATTTGTAAGTATCAGATAATACAATAATTTCATTTTCGTCAGTAATAACGGCTGATCGAAATTGAGCATTGTCATAAGTCTTGTCTATTACTATTCCGCCCTTGCCAAAGCTTTGGTCGAGATACATTTCTTGTGCTGTTCCATGAAAGATCCCTGCCAAAAGAAGTAATAGAATCAATGATAATTTTGAATTCCGATTTTTCATCTATTGTTCTTCTTTATTTTTTCCTTTACGACTTCCTCGATACAATTCAAATTTATTGAAACGGCATTCTAAAGGGCCATTGAATAGTTTGATTTTTTTGGAGGGTCTAAGGCCTACAAATTTCAAGGCTCTTAGATTGGCGCTTATTACCCATGCGTCAGAACCGTTGTATTTATGTTTAAGATGTGTTCCGAATTCGCCATACAATTCGTTCATGTCTTCATCTTCTTCAAGACGTTCGCCATAGGGTGGGTTCATAATGATGTGAGCAGGTTCATCAAATTCTGGAGTGTCCAAGAAATTTTGTTTTTTGATTTCTATGAAATCACGAACTCCAGCTCTCTCAGCGTTTTCATGTGTGATACTGTTTGCTTTTGGATCTTTGTCCCAGCAGTATAATATTGGCCCTTCCTTTTTCTCATGGGCAGTAGCTTCTTCTTTTATTTTTGAATAAAGCTCATCGTCGAAGTCGTCCCAGTATTGAAAGGTAAAGTGGCGGAATTTGCCTGGAGCGATATTATAAGCCATCAAAGCGGCCTCAATCGGTATAGTGCCAGAACCACACATCGGGTCGATAAATCTGGTTTTTTGATCCCAGCCTGATAATTTCACCAAGCCTGCTGCAAGTACCTCACTGAGCGGAGCGAATACTTGTTTTCTTTTGTATCCTCTTTTACCCATCGAGGTGCCGGTGCTATCTAATGAAACTGTGCATAATGTATCTGAAACATGAATAGAGATTCTAAGATCGGGTTCTTCTGTATCGATAGAAGGACGCTCGCCAGTTCGATCTCTGAATTGATCGACGATGGCATCTTTAGCTTTTAGTGCAACATACTTAGAGTGATTAAAAATCTCACCATTGATGGTAGCATCTATCGCAAAGGTTTTGTCATTATTGAGATATTCGTCCCAATCTATTTTTTGAATTTCACGATACAGTTCGTTTTCATTTCTGACTTTAAACTGTTCGATAGGCATTAGGATTTTTATCGCTGTACGCAAATGATAGTTTGCCTTGTACATAATCCTTTTGTTGCCAGAGAAAGCAACTGCCCTATTTAATTTGACAATATCTTTAGCACCAATCTCTTCCAGTTCTTGCATTACCATTTCCTCGAATCCGAAGAGGGTTTTTGCAATCATATCATAATACCCCAAGCCAATTGTTTTAGTTCAGAGATGAAGCCAAACGGAGATTTACCTGTTTGAATTCATTCCTTCGGTTAAACTTGACGCTTATTTCGTCGCCAATGGAAAATTTTTCCAAGGCTAAAATTAAGTCATTATTTGACTTTATCTTGTATTGATTGATTTGAACTATCACATCACCCGGAATTAATTTTCCAGAGCTGCTTCTTTTTACACCAACTAGGCCTGCTTTTTCTGCAGGAGTACCTGGATTTACCTCCTTGATCATAGATCCTGCGGAAGAATGATATTGCTGGGGGAGAAGCTCTATGCCGATGATAGGCCTTCTCACCTCGCCATATTTCAAGAGATCTGGCACGACCCATTTCACTACGTCAATAGGAATTGAGAAGCCTATTCCAGCAGAAGCACCTGATGGGCTATAAATAGCAGTATTCACACCTATCACTCTTCCTGAAGAGTCGAGTAGTGGTCCTCCTGAGTTGCCAGGATTAATAGCTGCATCTGTTTGTATTACCCCTTTTATAATTCTGCCATTGTTGGCTTTAATTTCTCTACCTACGGCGCTGATGATTCCCGTTGTCAAACTTTGATCAAGTCCAAATGGATTACCAATTGCGAAAACTGATTGTCCAACTCGAAGCGGATTGGAGTTGCCGACAGGCATAGGCCTCAGAGATTTGCCCGGAGCGATAATACGTAAAACTGCCAAATCTTTATTTGGCTCAACACCAACTACACTCGCTTCAAATGATGATTGATCCGCTAAGGTCACTGTGAATTTGCTGCTTCCTTCTATTACATGAAAGTTTGTCACTATGTGACCCATGTCATCCCAAATAAACCCAGTACCGGATCCCTTTGGAATCTCATAAATATTCATGCTGTATCTGTCCTGCTGGAATGTCGAAGTTGTAATAAACACAACGGAAGATGCTGATCTTTCAAATAAGGCAATAGTCGCTTCTTCTTGATTGGCAAAGGCAGCCGAAATGTCGTTATATCCAATATCTTGATTGGCAATAGATTTATCATTTGCGTTGTCCTCTTCTTCCTTGTTTTCGAAAGATCCCTTCAAAGTATAGTCTTGATGCTGAGACTCTGTGGATTCTTCCTTAAAGCTATTACCAAAGTAAAATCCTAATCCTACTAAAAGTAGGGCAGCAATAATAGTGTAGGCCTTCATTTGCATAAATTTTATCTGTTAACGATTGGCTATTGCACAAAGTTATGCATTTGTGTATTTTTCTTTTATGCTACCATTGAGATTTAGATATATTCGCCTTAATTGAGCTTTTGTACTCATCTAATAAACCATACAGTTGATCTACTGCTGTACATTTTAATAAATTCCATCTTTTGTCTGTAATGAAAAGACAATCATTTGGCAGACAATTATAAGCAGCTATATCATTAGCGCAACTGCAGGAAGAGTCTTCTGAGATAATAAAGATGCAATCGGTATAAGTAACAGACATTCTATATTTGCCATCCTTCATTTCCATTTTTACATTAAAGAAAAAGAAATTGCCGCCGCCAATTACAGTTCTTACTCTTGTTTCTAATTCCCAAATTAAAACACCTGCACTATAGTCTTCGTATTTTGTTATTTCTGTAGGATTTTTTACATAGTCGGCAGAAGATAAAAGGACAGCATTATATATTTCAGCCTTTGAATAATCACCAACTTCTACTACCTCAGATATCTCAAAATTATGAATTGCATTGGTAGGAATATCGCAATCTTGACCGTGTAAAAATGAAGTGCACAAAAAACTTAAAATGAAAATCAAGTACTTCATGGGAAGGCATTTATGATGGATTAATTCTTTGAATTGAATTTATGACATCTAAAAAGCTTATGCCATTTATTTTTCATTTTTAAACTTTCTTTAAGAGTATAATTCAAGTGCAGGCAAAATAAGTTTTATTTTTTGCTGGTAGAAGACAAGTATTCAATAAAATTAAAAGATTCAAATTACAAACAACTATGAAGATAGAAAGGCCCATCTGCTGATGAGCCTTTCCATATATCAAAACTTTATATAATTACTAAAGTTATTATTACTTCTGAGAGGTATTACAGCCTCCAAAATAGGCATGAAATTCAGCACCAACTGCTACTTCAAATCCAGCATCCAAATAGATGGCTTTGGTTGGATCACTACCTGCATTAAAGTCAACAGTGCTATTTCCAGAAATAACATTTGTTGCAAAGATAGATTCATTAGTTATTGCCAAATAAGTGCCAGTTGCAATATCATCATCTGGGCTGACCAAAGTAATATCTTCGGCACAAGGATCAGTCGATGGTGTGCAGTTTACCTCAAAACTAAAACCAGTTTCTTGAACGCTTACATCAGTTTGGAAAGTGACCGTCAAGCAAGAGCCTGGACTAGAAGCTGTAAATGTTGGATTCAAAAATAGATCATTTTCTGCCACTGTAGTACTTTGATCACCATCCTCCTCGGAGCAAAATGTGCCAAAACTAGTGCTCGTTGCATCATCTGAAATTTCTACGAAATCATAACATCCTGATGATGAGTTGACCTCTATATCAAAATATGTAAAGTTAATTTCTACTATATCTGCAGGGTTGTCAGGACAAACATTGAATGTAATTACCTCCGAATTATTGTATACAGCAGGTGGGTTGCAAGAAGGATAATTTACGATTTCTCCACAACCAGGATTTAGATTTAGTGAAGGGCAACAGTTTAATTCTAAACTAAAGGCTCCAACATCAGACGCTGCAGCTCCAAAGACTGCAATCAAATAATCTACACCTGCCTGAGTCTGAAAATACGTTTCACCTCTTGAAGTGGATTCGCAAACCAATTGATCACAAGAATTGGAATAAATATTTAGGAAATCAGGAAAACTGCTATTTAAAGACAATGAAATTGGGTCGCCGTTGCCTGTAAATGAGTACCATATTCTTCTACTGTCGTTTAGTCCGGAGAAGCAATCATTATATTCCGTTACAGGTACATTTGAATTATCACCATTGAGGGTTTCTCCGCAACT
>CALHKJ010000474.1 GCA_938033975.1 uncultured Saprospiraceae bacterium
GTATAAGCCATAAATGTTCCTGCTCCTACTCTTTCTTCTTTAAAAGATAAAACTTCTGCTTCTTGACTTTGTTTTCCTGTGGTACCATCTTGACTTGTCCAGTTTTTTTCATATTTCCACTTTTTCCCTACTTCTAAAGGCCATTTATATTTTGGTGTTTTACTTGTTTCTGGTTTTACTATATCTGATACTGGAATAGTGTCTTTTCCAATAACCATACTTAAAACGTCATCTGTTCTAATTATTTTTCTTGCATCTGAACCAGAACCACAAAGCTCTAAGTTCGTATCAGTATATCCCAAAACAATAACATCAGAACAAGAAACGCCTGAAGGCTCACCTGTTAGGCTTGGATCTGGATTACCATTAGCATCTACTGGATAGTTAGAACAAACATCAATTGATGGTTCAGCACCAGGTATGATATCATCATAATTTGGTGGCATTGAAACCAATTCATCTTCTTCAGTAAATACAGTTAAGTTCGTTATACAAGTTGAAGTTGCACCATATTCATCAGTGATAGTCCACACTCTCTGAATGAAAGTTGGATTGGCACATTCACCAGCTGACTGGTTGAAATCCTCACATGATAAAGTTGCATCTCCACAGTTATCGTATCCTTCTAACAACCATGTTCCGTCATCATTAGGAGTAACAACTACATCCGCATCAAAAATCGGCATAAACGCTTCATTCGATTTGTCTGCAGCCTCCTCACAAGTAATTGTACCTGTAATGAATGGACATTCTGGAGTAGGCACTGATTTGTCTTCTACTGTGATATAACCCCAACAAGAGTTACCAGTACATTGATCAATTACCTTAACTTCTATTTCTGAATTTATATGAGAATGATCAAGTACGTTTCCGTCGATCATCTCCCCTGTGCTAGTATTAACTAACACAATATCATAGGCATCATTATTAACCGTACCTGCTCCCTGCAATAAAAGATCAGCAGTAACTTCAAGTAAACAGTTATTTCCAATTGTTACATTTAATCCACCGCTAACACAAGCTATAGATTGAATATCATCAGGATCTGCCACCGTCAATACTAAACTAACGGTAAAACCAGGACATCCTGTTGTTGATGTTGCTGTAGCTACTAGAGTATAATCTCCAGGAGTTAAACAACTAAAATCAATTGGTTGATTTTGATTATCATTTGTTGGCAATAACATAGGACAAGGCGAAGCTGATATGTTCGTTGAAGAACTATCAAAAAGATCCCATGTATAAGTATAATCTTCAATTACATCTGCAGGACCTTCGATTGTGAATTCACCCAATTCATCTCCACAAACATGAGAGTCACCTTCTATTGAGAAAGAATCTCCAGACGCAGAAAAGTCCACAGCTAAACTAAGGTCATAATTACAACCATCCGCTGTTACGCCAGAAGCTGCTACACTCCCAGAAGCTGCCATATCCCACTCAACAGTTACTGTTGAATCGTCAGAATCAGTTATAGTTCCGTTTGTTACAGTCCATGCTGTACCTGCAGTCACGCCTCCTTCAGGAGCAACTGTGTAGGTTTCTACACTTCCGCACATCACTGATGAAGCTCCTGTGATTGCTCCACCTGGAACAAAAACTGAAAAATCAAATTCAGCTGCAAAATCACATGCATCATCAGTTGTACCTGCAACACATACTGTGAAATTGCCAACACCAATACTTGCAAAGTCTATAGATGTTCCACTACCAGTTGATGGGAATGTACCTATAACAACACCAATGTCATCTTTAACAGTCCAGTCTAATGTTTGACCGTTTGAAAATTCATCAATGTCTACATTGAAATTAATTGGATCTGCAGTATTACAAATTTGTGCATCACTTAAGGTTTCAATAGAAACCGAGTTTGATAGGTCAAATACTGTAACAGCAGTTTCTGCTTCAAATGAACAACCAGTTGGATCGCCAATATTAAATCCATCAAAGTCAAATTGCTCAGCCACTACTGACACCATATATATACCTGGTGTAGCATTCGTGTAGGTGAATGTATTTGTCAATGATGAAGCCTGAACTACTGTACCAGCTACAGAGAACTCGTACATGTACATGTAAGTACCGGCATTATCTTGTGGAATACTTGCTGTAAATTCTGTCGTTGGACTAGAAGTACATACAAATGGATTCAAGGGCTCGACTTCAACTCTTGAAACAGTACATGATACTGGAAATGATGTGTAGTTGCTCACAAGTGAGAAACCTGAACCATCATCATATCCAATTCCTACTGTAGGAGTTGCCGTAGCATCTATAACAATTGTTCCTTCATACTCACCATCTGCCACTTCCGTAAAAGTGTAAGCAGGAGGAATAGGATCCAATCCAACAGTAAAAATATCAGTACCCGAACCAATTATAAAATTAGTTCCAGCGGTCCCCCTAAAACTAATATCCATTAGTTTGAAACCATTTGGTAATGAAGCATCACAACTACAGGAAACACCAATGGGAACATCGATGGTCTGTGCTTGGGCATCATTTACAATAAACTGACACATACCAATTAGCATTGATAGGGTCAGAAATTGTTTAAATCTTTTTAAATGTCTTTTCACGACTTTTGGGTTTTAGATAAAATTCGATTTTGCTCAATAGCGTAGTCAACCCACTATTGGGCATACTTTCGCTTCGCTCCCCTACTAAAGCCAAGTTCTATTCCAAAAGGTCCTTCATATTACAAGTAGTTTTAATATGATACATATTAGATATAATTGTAACTTATAAATTATTGATATACAGTATTTTACTGCAATCAGCTATTCATGTTTTTTTCAAAAAGATGAAACTTTACATTAATTCATTGGATATGTTAACATTTAACTCTGAGCTTTTTAACAAATACCCATCTGTGTGCTGCATTTATTGAGATTGACCTATTATTGACTTACAAA
>CALHKJ010000475.1 GCA_938033975.1 uncultured Saprospiraceae bacterium
GGAGGAGAAGATGGGAATGGAAATTCCTCTGAAGTTAATGTATACGATATTGCTACTCAGACATGGAGTAGTTTCAACCTAACTGCCACCAGAGAAGATGACCCGAATTCACAGCTAGCTTATTTCTTGTATGAAAACAAACTAGTTATTGCAGGTGGTTGGACTTCAAACTTTTCTGGATCAAGAACCGACCTTATTGAGGTAGTTGATCTTGATAGCTATGGTATTGACACCTACCATTTAACAAAAGGCAAAGAAGATTTATGTGGATGTGCCGCAAATGATGTGCTCGTTTTTGGCGGCGGTAATTCCACAGAATTAGAAGCAGTAGATTTAAAAACTGGAGGCAAAATAGTTCATGAACTAGGCGCACAGAATAACTTAGATGAATTAGAATGTGGTGTAGTTGGGAATACTGTGATACTAGCTGGCGGAAATGATACAGAAGGTGATACCGTTTATGTCTATAACACAAACTTTCATACTTTAAATAAAGTTGCTCTACCCTTCTCGAGAAATGAGCTTGTAATTACTACTCTAAATGA
Source organism: uncultured Saprospiraceae bacterium (assembly GCA_938033975.1). GTDB lineage: Bacteria > Bacteroidota > Bacteroidia > Chitinophagales > Saprospiraceae > JAHDBF01. The sequence continues at coordinate 546 of CALHKJ010000475.1, forward strand.
CAAGCTATACATTGCTGGTGGAGAAGACCCAAACAATATAACTACCAATGAGGTGATTTGCTTTGAAGAAATTGATGATTGCACACTTAGCATCACCCATTCGTCTATGGATAATATATCTGGTATTTATAAAGCAAGTGGAGAGATTCTATCGACAGCAAATAATCCAGCCGGAGATGCACATTATATTTCAAAAACACTGGTTACTTTGGATACAGGTTTTGAATCAAATGGCATCTATGATTTCATCGGAGAAATCGGAGATTGTACCGAATATTGCACCATTAACTTAAACTATACCGACACACCTTGCAACTCACAATCTACTTGTTCTAATTTTGATGATACTTACACCTTCAGCATCAGTCCTATGGCTGTTAATGGCGGGACAAGCTATGACCTTACAGGAGATATAAATCAGACCAATGTTGCCTTTGGTACTACCTTAAATTTTTCACGTCTTATCAATGATGGACCAATGGCATTCATTATTGAAGACCTATCAACTGGTTGCTTATTCCCATTCAATATCATACCACCAGATTTCTGTTCTATGTCAACAGATGTACACACATGTAGCACCGCCTACGAGATGACACAATCATGTGAATACTCAGCCCCAGGTCCTAATCAAGGGGATGGGTGTCATACATGCGCAGGTTTTACCAATCATGCTAATTGGTTTAGCTACACAGCAACTAGCAATACAACCGTTTCAATAGAGTCTTGTCAATCTCCAGCGAACACAAATCTTTATGTGTATGAAGGAGATTGCAACAATCTAGTACAAATAGCAGCTGATGCTAATGACTGCTGGCCTGCTGCACAAATCTTGAATATCCCAGTTGTTACTGGAACTCAATATTTCTTTGAGTGGGATGACAGGAACGATGATGAGCCATTTGAGTTTACATTCACTATCAACTAAGAAACATTGGTAATCTCAATCTTGTAAGACAAGCATTGTACTAAAACCTATCTCCATTCCGTTTGTAAATGAAAACAAACTCTATGAGATTAGGCATCATAGCAATTTTTATTTCAACTTGTTTGATTTGTTCTTGCGCAGATCCAGAACCAATAGAAACAAACGGAATTCTTGGCTATGAAATTCTAAATGATCTTAATGGACATTGGGTAGGCACCATGATTATGTATCCTTGTTAAAATCCTGTGAAAAGCATCTTTGAGATCAATCTACATTATTACAAACTAAAAAATAAGACTAGCTTTAGACAATCAAGTATCTAAATTGCTTGATACAACACAATTCATAAACATGAAAAATATCTTCCTTCTACCCTTGCTAGTTCTATGCCTTTCGGCAAATGCACAAAAAGCTACAGATCGAATACCTCCGAATTTCAAAACTGAATTGGGCCAGCAAGTTCCAAGCTTCAGCTTCGAAACATTGGACGGCGAGAAAATGGCAATTGAGGACCTTAAAGGCAAAGTAGTGCTTTTGAATTTTTGGGCGACATGGTGTGGACCTTGTATTAGAGAATTTCCAGAACTTGATAAGTTTGCCAAATCACAGGATGATAAAGAATTTGTAGTGGTGGCAATGGCAAGAGAACAGAACATGGAAACAGTCAAAGCTTTCGCCGAAAAAAATGACTACAACTTTATTTTTGTATCAGATCTAGATAAATCAATCTACTCGAATTTTGCAGAAAAAAGCATTCCTAGAAATGTTGTGCTAGACTCGAACGGCAAAATCATTTTCCAATTGACTGGCTATTATCCAGAGGAAATTAAGAAAATGGAAAAGCTAATTGAGACAGAAGTGGCTATGTTGAAGAAGTGACTCCAAAGTTCTATCTTTTCTATTTTAATTTACCTTATTTTTAGAATCTAAACTAGATTCTTTGAGCTTCAGATACTTTCTACTATTGATACTTAGCGTTTTCCTTTGTTCTTGCAAAGAAAACACCAATCAGCTTGCAAACATGAACCTTTCAAATGATTTTTGTTCTAAGATCCATAGCACAAGTACCGGATCAATACAAGAAGAGTTAAACAGTCTACCAGAACTAAAAGAAGCTAAGACAGGTGTATATGTATTAGAAGACGGAAGTGGATCAATGTTATTACGTGCTTGGCT